>DAOORH010000123.1:0-8774 GCA_035389145.1 Cellvibrio sp. | reverse complement strand
CCAGCGCAATAATGGCTAGACCAAAGCCCGCTACTAATACTTCAGACCAAAATACTACCGATGCACTGCTAGCGTCGATTTCGGCATTGGTTTCGTTGGCCTGTTTATTGATAAAGCTGGTGCATTCACTCAGCATTTTACTGGGCTCTCGGTCTATACCCGTAACCGCTTTATCGCCCACGCTTGCGTCAAAATCGGCGGCCTTAAAAGCGCTTACCCCAGCTTCATATTTGGTGTAGGCCGCTGCGTGAGCGCGCAAAAAACCTTCTAACAATTTCTTGCTTTCATCATTGGGTAATTTGCTTACCAAACTTTGGCCTTGGCTTTGAATCTCATTTTGTAGTGTAGTTAACTGACCCCAGTGTTTTTGATACTTTTCGGGGTCTTTACCGCGCAACAGCACGTTTTTCCACTCCTGTACCTGAGTTTTAAAGCTCAAATTTAATTGGCTAATATCGCGTTCGTAACGAATAGTGGTATCAAGTAAGGTGTGATATTCATCGATATGTGTTCGCAGCTGGATTATGGCAATGCTTGCGACGATTAAGAGCAAACCAATACCGCCGCCCACCAGCACGGTGAGCCGCGTCTGCACGCTAGAAAAAAACCCGCCCATAAAAAATCCTTCAAAATATGTAGATAGAGTTTTTAGTATAGACAGGATTGCTGAAAAATCAGGCAGATAGCAGGAAAAGTAGAGAAGGATGATAGATGAAAATTGAGCGAATTCTGAGAGATGAATTCGCCCAAAAACAGCGCAAAAATTACGTTTGTTAGCCGCCGGAACCCCTAGCTATTGGGCTTTAATCGTCTTCACGCCGTCAGCTGTGCCCAGTAATAGAACATCCGCAGGTTTTGCCGCAAACAAGCCATTGGTGACTACGCCAGTGATTTGGTTGATGGCGTTTTCCAAACCGACGGGATCAATAATTTGCAGGTTATACACATCCAAAATGACATTACCGTTATCGGTCACTACGCCTTCACGATACACCGGTGCGCCGCCCAACTTTACTAATTCGCGCGCAACATAAGAGCGCGCCATAGGAATCACTTCTACCGGCAGCGGGAACTTGCCCAACACATCTACCCACTTGCTGCCATCGGCAATGCACACAAACTCTTTGGAAATAGCGCGCACAATTTTCTCGCGTGTGAGCGCTGCTCCACCGCCTTTAATTAAATGCAGGTGCGCGTTGCTTTCGTCGGCACCGTCAACATAGACCACCAATTCGCTCACGGAATTGCAGTCCAGTACATCAATCCCCAGCTTTTTCAAACGCGCAGCAGAGGCATCAGAACTGGCCACTGCACCGGCGAATTTGGTTTTGATAGTGGCGAGATAATCGATAAAAAAATTGGCGGTGGAACCCGTGCCCACACCGATAATTGAATCGTTGAATAGCTTGGGGGTGATGTAATCCACCGCCGCGCGCGCGACCGCTTGTTTTAGTTCGTCTTGAGTCATTGCCGAGTCTCTGTTTAAGCTCAAATCCCCCCGCCTTCGGCGACCCCCTTTTTCAAAGGGGGTATCGACTCCCTCCCTTTGAAAAAGGGAGGGTTGGGGAGGGATTTGCTTTTCTTTTTAGGGGAAAGGTTGGGTCATCGTATAAAAACCTAGCCTCATTATACGGAAATTGCCAAAGCTACGTGTTTTAAGAATGCCAGTATTCAGCAAATTGTTTACACTGCAGGCCAATTTTCTGTTCATACAAAGCAAGCATCCTATGCCCGAATCCTACATAAAACGCATCCTCAACGCCCGCATCTACGATCTCGCGGTGGAAACCCCGCTGGATGAAGCACGTCTTCTATCCGTGCGCACCGGCAACAAAGTTCTGCTTAAACGCGAAGACTTGCAGCCAGTGTTCTCCTTCAAATTGCGCGGCGCTTACAACAAGCTATTGCAACTCACTGAAGAAGAGCGCAACCGCGGCGTGATTTGCGCCTCTGCGGGTAACCATGCGCAGGGCGTTGCCCTCGGCTCGCAGCACCTCGGCATTAAAGCCACCATCGTCATGCCACGCACCACGCCCGCCATTAAAGTGGACGCGGTAAAAGCGCGTGGCGCAAAAGTGGTATTGCATGGCGATAGTTACGATGAAGCTTCGTCACACGCCAAAAAGCTGATGGAAGAAAAGGGCCTGACCTACATTCACCCCTTTGATGACCCCGATGTGATCGCCGGCCAAGGCACCATTGCGATGGAAATTCTGCGTCAGCACCCCGGGAAAATCGACGCGATTTTTATCGCCGTTGGCGGTGGCGGTTTAGCGGCAGGCATTGGCGCATACATAAAATTTGTGCGCCCAGAGATAAAAATTATCGCGGTGGAATCCGATGAGTCCGCGTGCTTGTTCGCGGCGATGGAAAAGAAAAAGCGCGTGATCTTGCCGCAAGTTGGCATCTTTGCGGATGGCATAGCCGTAGCGCAAATTGGTGAAGAGACATTCCGTGTGTTGCGTAAAGTGGTAGACGAATGCATCACCGTTACGACCGATGAAATCTGCGCAGGCATTAAAGATATTTTTGAAGATACGCGTTCAATCGCAGAACCTGCAGGCGCAACGGGCATCGCCGGTTTGAAAAAATACGTCGCGCAACATGGCATCACCGGCCAAACGTTGATTGCTATCGATTGCGGCGCGAATATTAATTTTGATCGCCTGCGTTACATCAGCGAGCGCACCGAAATTGGCGAACAGCGCGAAGCGATTTTGGCGGTAACAATTCCTGAACGTCCCGGTGCTTATAAAGAATTTTGCAAAGCGCTCGGCAAACGCAATATCACCGAATTTAATTATCGCTATGCCGATGTGAAAGCCGCCAAAATTTTTGTCGGTATTCAAGTTGCCGCGGGCGGAAAAGATCGCGCAGATTTGGTGAGTGAGTTGCGTGGCCAAGGTTATGATTTGGTGGATATGACGGAAAACGAATTAGCGAAGTTGCATATTCGTCATTTGGTTGGTGGCCACGCACCCCAGGCGACGGATGAAGTCTTGTATCGCTTTGAATTCCCCGAGCGCCCGGGTGCGCTTATGACTTTCTTAAATAAAGTTGCAGGCCGCTGGAATATTTCCTTGTTCCACTACCGCAACCACGGTTCAGCCTCTGCGCGCGTGCTAGTAGGAATGCAAGTCCCGAAAAAAGATTACGCTGAACTGAAAGTGTTTTTAAATGATTTGAATTATCCCTATTGGGATGAAACCAAGAATGAAGCGTATAAGTTCTTTTTGGGGTAGATGATGAGAAAAAAGGCGCAACGTGAGTTGCGCCTTTTTTATGTCTAATCTCTTTGGCAAGTAGGAGAAGATTAGAATCGAGAAAACAGTAAAAAAATAAAATTCAAAGATGGATGATGTGAATAATGAAAAAGCTGCTGGCGCTAATTGTTGTAGGTGCTCTCATATGGTACGGAGTATCTAACAGAGATCATTATTTACAGCCAACCGAGGAAGCTGTTGTTGAGCCCGTACATCATGAAGCAATTCAAAAATGCACGACTAAAGAGGGGCGTGTCATTTATGGTGATCCACCACAAGGTGTGAAGTGCGCAAAGCGTGAGCCTATAAAAGGGAACCTAACAATTGTTCCTAGTGAAAATTTTCAATCAACAACGCCGAAACTTGCTGCTGCGAAAAATACACTCAATGATAAATATCATTGTGATGGTAGAACCCATTGCTCTCATATGAAATCTTGTGAAGAAGCAGAATTTTTCTTGAAAAACTGTCCAACGGTTTCAATGGACGGTGACGGTGATGGCATTCCTTGTGAACAGCAGTGGTGTAATTGATGCTTCAAATGTCACTCACATTTAAACGCATAGTTCTTCCCCTTCTCATTATTTTACTCGCCGTTCTCGGTGCGCAATTTTTAGTATCGCGCACCGCAAATGCAGCGTCTGAAAAAGGTGAATTGATCGATTTAGGCGATATCTCCATTTATGTAGAACAGCACGGCAAGTTGGATAGCAAAGACGCACCTATTATTTTTCTACACGGCGGTTTGGGCAGTGCGAGATCTTGGGGGCATCAGGTTGAGTTTTTTTCAAAAAATTATCGCGTCATTACACCCGAAAGTCGTGGGCAGGGACGCAGTACAGATTCCAATGCAGTGCTGACTTACCATCTTATGGCAGAGGATATGATTCGCTTGATGGATAAATTAAAAATCCCCTCAGCCTATATGGTGGGCTGGAGCGATGGCGGCAATATTGGGATTGATATGGCAATTCATCACCCAACCCGCGTCAAAAAGTTAGTTGCCTATGGTGCGAATATAAATCCGGCTGGGCTACAAAATCATTTTCTGGAATACCTACGCACGGTCACGCCCGAAAAAATGCAGCGCGATAACGGCAGTGATTATTTAGCCTTGTCGTCGCACCCAGAGAAGTTGCCAATCATTGCCGAAAAAATTAGAAAAATGTGGCTCGCAGAGCCGCAATTTTCTCCCGCACAATTCGCAAGCATCACCACGCCAACCTTGGTGATGGACGGCGCGCAAGAAGAATTAATTCGAGTAGATCACGCACAAGAAATTGCAGCAGCAATCCCCAATGCAAAATTAGTGATGCTCCCCAATGTAGGCCACTACGCGACTTTTAAAATACCAAGGTTGTGGAATGATACAGTCGCCGATTTTTTGAAAGCGAACTAACCCCACCCCAACCCTCCCCTTGAAAAGCGGGAGGGGGCAATAGCGAGCTTCGCGCAAAATTTATCGGGCTGGGAGTCAGCTCCTCCCCTCTTTTCGATAAATTGCAGGAGCAATTTACATAGCGAAGCTACCTGACAGGTAAACCACATGGATGTGGTTTATGAACGGGGAGGCTGGGAGGGGGTTAATTTTCTGCCAAGTGTAGAGCCAACAGTTAACTTGAACAGAGACCTAAAAAAGCGGGGGAAAGAATGGAATCTTATTTCTTAGCCACTGCTTGAGCTTCTTGCTGAGAAATGGTTTTTATATATCGGCTCAGCTGCCAAATTTCTTCTTCCGTTAAAATATTTTTCCAGGCAGGCATCACACTGCCGCCACCAATAATACGCATCGCAATTAAACCTTCTGGCTTGTTATCTAATAAACGTAAATTGGCAGGTTTGGTTACAAGTGCCGGTGCTGCAGCGCCATCGCCCCGGCCTTCAGCGCCATGACACATTTGGCAGTTCCGCTCAAAAATCGCTTTGCCCGCTGCCGTAACTTCAGGCGTGTGGGGTAAAGGATTCGCGGTCATCGACATTTTTACGGGATTATTCGGGAGGCAGGCCGCTAGCGTGAATATGAGGGAGATCGCAATTAAGAGGCGCATAGATTTTCCATTCGTGTATGTGTGTGGCGGGTGATTAATAACGTGAAGCCATTATCGCGCTCACTTCTCCTTATAAAAATATCGATACCTGCATAGAAGCCATTCACCTGTGCATAGCTGCTCGCTGGCCTAAAACTTGTTGTCCACAGGGTTAAATTTTGTTCGCCCCACTGGCATTTCAGGATTTATGGTGTAATCTTAGACAACGTTGTCTTTTGCGGCGATATTCGGTCAATTAAAGAGATTCTTATAATGAAACAATTAAGCGTGGGTTTGGCCTTGTTGTGTGGGGTGTGTTTTAGCGGAGTTAGCCTTGCACAGGCGCCGAAGAGTTTGAGTCAGAGCGATCTGACAGAGTTTGCCCAAAAAACAGAGTTTCGGTTCGGGGTGATTACCAATTTTGGTCAAGACGGCATGCAAGCCCATATTGTGCTGCACAACCAATCCAAAGTGGCGCTGCCAGCCGGTGAGGGCAATTGGCGTATTTACTTCCACTCGGTGCGCAATATCCACGCAAAAGAAATGGCTGGGCTTCAGCTCAAGCGCGTCAATGGTGACTTGAATGAATTGTCGCCTACCAAAAACTTTGCCGGTTTAGCGGCCGGTGCGAGCCTTGAGTTTTTATACGGCTCTGGCGAATGGGTGGTGAGTTATAGCGATTTTATGCCGCGCGCATTTATCGCCCAGCAGGGCTTAACCCCAGCCGTATTTGCCAATACCGATACCGAAGCGCTGAGTAGTTTTATTGATCCTATCGTCAAACCCGAGCAGCAATTCCGCTTTGGCGGTAAGGGTAAAGTGGATTTGTACCCTATAGCGACAGCGGCATCGCGTTACCAAGATAACCTTGCTCTCAGCCAAATCAGCGCCAAAGCGCAGTTAATAATTCCCACGCCTAAATCGCTTAAAGTGGAAAAAGGTAGCGTCAAGTTAGATGCTACTTGGCAAATTCGCTATGCCGGCCGCCTCACGCAAGAAGCGCTGTATTTGCAGCAGCAACTCAAAGCCGCTGGTTTGAATGTGGAATCTCAGCCAGACAATGTGCCTGCAACGGGCAAAGTTATTTTGTTAATTGCTGGTGCTGCAACTGAAGCTAGCAGTTTCTCTAAAGATGCTGGTGCTTTTGGCAACGAAAGCTACACGATGTCAGTAGATGGCGACAAAATCCTGCTAAATGGCAGCGATAATGCTGGCGCTTTTTACGCGATTCAAAGCTTCTTAAGCCTTTTGCCTGCAGGTACGGCCAACCAGTTTGATATCCCCTTGTTAAGCGTGAGCGACAGCCCCCGTTTTGGCTGGCGCGGTATGCATTACGATATGGGCCGCAACTTTCACGGCAAGGCGGTAACCCTGCGTTTGATTGAGCAAATGGGCCGTTACAAACTCAATAAATTGCACTTACACCTCACTGAAGATGAAGGTTGGCGCATCCAAATTCCGGGCTTGCCTGAGTTGACCGATGTAGGCGGTGCGCGCTGTTTTGATCTCACGGAAACCCAATGTCTGCTGACCCAATTGGGTACTGGTCCGAGTAAATCCGGTTCTGGCAATGGCTATTACACCCGCGATGATTTTGTCGAAATCCTGAAGTTTGCCGCTGCGCGCAATATAGATGTTATCCCCGAAATTGATATGCCCGGCCATGCTCGCGCCGCAATCAAAGCTATGGAAGCGCGCTACAAAAAGCTGCTGGCTGCTGGCCAAAAAGAGGCCGCCGAACAATATTTGCTGAGCGACCCTGCGGACAAATCCAAGTATATGAGCGTGCAAAATTACACGGATAACGCCATTAACGTCTGCCTGCCTTCAACCTATGCCTTTGCTGAAAAAGTTGTTTATGAACTGCAGCAAATGTACCGCGCCGCCGGTTTGAAATTAACAACCTTTCATATGGGTGGGGATGAAGTGGGCAAAGGCGCTTGGGAACAATCGCCCGCCTGTAAAGCGCTCTTCGCCAAAGGTGAAAAAGGTGTTACTGGCGTGGCCGATTTGAAGCCTTATTTTGTGAGCAAACTGGCGGATATCACTCATGCACGCGGCTTGGATTTGGCGGGTTGGGAAGACGGTTTGATGTACGACGCCACCAATACCTTCAATCGTAAGCAATTTGCCAACGAAAAAGTCTACGCCAATGCCTGGGACAATATTTGGGAGTGGGGCGTGGCTGATCGCGCTTATCGTTTAGCGAATGCGGGCTATCAAGTGATTTTGTCGCCCGGCACCCATTTGTATTTCGATCATCCCTATGAGCCTAATCCCGAAGAGCGCGGCTACTACTGGGCCACGCGCTATTCAGATACCGCCAAAGTCTTCGGCTTTATGCCTGATAACTACTACGCCAATGCCGATAAAACCCGCGAAGGCGTGCCCATTATTAACCTTGAAGCCTTGGTTGGTCGTGAGATGCCCAAACTGAAGAGGCCTGAAAACGTGGTGGGTATCCAAGGTCAACTGTGGAGTGAAACTGTGCGCACACCTGAGCAGTTTGAGCAGATGATTTACCCTCGCGTAATGGCGCTGGCTGAACGCGCTTGGCACAAAGCTGATTGGGAAGCCGACAAGCCCAATACCCAAAAACGCCTTCAAGATTGGGCCGATTTCTCTGCAGCGCTAGTGACCAAAGGTTTACCGAAATTAGCAGCCAATGGCGCGGCGTTTTATTTGCCACCACCAGGCGCAATTATTCAAAACGGCCAGTTGTTGGCTAACGTGGGTTACGCTGGTTTGGCGATTGAATACAGTCTGGATCAAGGTGCAACTTGGCAGGCCTATCAAGGTTCAATAGCCGTTAGCGCCAAATCGGTGCAAGTTCGCAGCCGTGTGGGAACCCATTACAGTCGTGTGACAAAAGCGGAATGAGTGAAGCGACAAGGACGTCATCGTCATCAAGTTGGCAGATTAAATGAGGCTAAACGCACAAAAACGATGCATTTTTGTGTTTATCTATGAAAATAGGCGTTTTGGGCTGTATCTTTTTTAAACAGTCAGGATTAGGATATTCCCCCTCACCACACTTTAGCTGTTCTGTGGCTGGCGTTGGGGCAGCGGTTGTTGCTCTCTAATAATAACAATGCGTCAAGGTTGATCAGTGCAAATTGAACAACCAAAGCTGTGTAATGAAGGTGTAATATGAAACTCGATGTTATTTCCGTTGTGGTATCCGTGTTTTGTCTCTGCGTTTGCATCACGCTGGCGGCGGAAGCCAAAACCCTGTTTAGCGCAAAATCGACAGAAGTAGTTGTTGCCAAAGCGCCCTGATTCTCTCCTGCAGTAAAAAGCGCGTTGCCAAGGAAACGGCAACCCACTTTCTGAAGTTTTAATCTTTTCTCAGTTCTTCGCTCTCACTCATCTTTCACGCTTTTCTTGGTCGCCAAAACCAGTTCTTTATCAGTTACTATACCAAACAAAGGTATATCCCAATCCGCAAGTTCTAGCGCCTCAACTTCTTGGCAGGCGTGCGCCA
>DAOORH010000122.1:0-8809 GCA_035389145.1 Cellvibrio sp. | reverse complement strand
TAAGTAACCTCCAGAAGCCGAAAATTCAGTTGTTGCTAGTTCAAGGAGGTTGCAGTTCAATCGCGAACGACCGTATTGCAACCATAGTCCTTCATCGACTTCCATCGCCGGTAAATTTCTTACCAGCGCCCAGTTTGAGTGCCGCCTCAGCGCACACTCGGGATCTCAAATATCCCGCCCCTGACCCACCTTGGGTTTTACCCCAAAACGACCGACACATTATCTATCAAGCGCGCGCCCTGTGTATACATAGCGCCCAATATGGTGATTTCGGTATCGTCGTGCGCTGCCATTTCGAGCGTGCGGCTATTGCAGATATTCACATAATCCACTTTGAATCCTACCGCTTGGATTTGTTCCTTTGCCGCGTCAATGAGCGCGTTAAAATCGCGGCGACCTTGCGCTATTTCTTGCTTAACCCAATTCAAGCTGCGATTGAGCTGCGCCACGCGGGGGCGCTCATCGGCAGAGATAAAACCATTGCGCGAGCTCATCGCCAAACCGTCGGTTTCGCGCACAATTTCACCTGCAACAATCTTAATAGGGATGCATAAGTCTTCCACCATACGACGGATAACAGCCAACTGTTGGAAGTCTTTAATGCCGAATACGGCTTCATCGGGCTGGACAATATTGAATAACTTGGTGACTACCGTAGTCACACCTTCAAAGTGCCCAGGGCGACTTGCGCCGCAGAGCACATCAGTCATGGTCGGCACTATGACGCGGGTCTGCTCAGCCATACCGTTGGGGTAGATTTCTTTATCGTTGGGGCAGAAGAGATAATCGCAACCAGCGGCTTCCAGCTTCGTGGAGTCAGCTGCCAGAGTACGCGGATACTTATCCCAATCCTCATTCAAACCAAATTGCAGAGGGTTCACGAAAATACTCGTGACCACCACCTCGCAATTTCGCTGGGCGATTTTCACCAGCGCGATATGAGCATCGTGCAGATTACCCATGGTCGGCACAAAACCTATGCGCTTACCAGCCTTACGCTCAGCAGCCAGTGCCTCACGAAGAGTTTGTATGTGGTGAAAAACCTGCATGAAAATGACCTGATAAAGATGGGTAGCCGAGTATGAAAACGGGCGCGGATGATACACGCTAGAAACCGAGAAGTATATTTTACGTACAAAAAACAATCAAAAAAACTAACAGCTTGCCCCCAATCGTACTACTCCATCACCAACAGCAATATGGCCACCCTGAATAATTTTCGCGCACAGCCCGCCGTAACCAAACATCGCTGCGGCTGCACCGTTGCCAAGATTTTCATCCATACGCGAACAGGGATCGCAAAGCGCAGAAGTTTCGAAAATAACTTCGCCAATTTGCAGCCGCTGGAAGCGCAGCAAATTCATGTTCATACCTGAGATAACGAGGTTGCGGCGTAAGAGCGCAGGATCAATAAAGTCCATGCCGAGTTGTTGTGCGATTTGATGAATATATTCGCGACTGATGATAGTGACTTGGCGGGCAGAACCGGGCGTTTTTAAACAGCGATGATCACCCTCCAAACCTAAACCGACTATGGCATGAGCGCGTTCAACGATATTTATCTCGCCCCGCCTCTCGGTGCGCAAACCAATCCATTCCAGTTTTCCGGGCGCAATACCTTGGCGTAACTTTTCAAGAAAACGAGTATTGCTATCCATGGAAAACCTAACTCAGATTAGTAGCCATCGTTTTGGAAGTATTCGGGGGCCAAATTATCAAAGCGGGTGTATTTACCGATAAAGGCCGCACGGCAGGTTCCGATTTCACCGTTACGTTGCTTGCCGATAATTAACTCGGCGATGCCTTTTTCCGGGCTGTCTTCGTTGTAGTACTCATCGCGGTAGATAAACAAAATTACGTCGGCGTCTTGCTCGATAGCGCCCGATTCACGCAAGTCTGAATTCATGGGGCGTTTGTTGGGGCGCTGTTCTACACCACGGTTTAACTGCGAGAGGGCGATCATCGGGCATTCGAATTCTTTGGCAATGCCTTTGAGGGAGCGCGAGATTTCAGAGATTTCTTGGGTGCGGCCATCGCCACCGCCAGCGACAGTCATCAACTGTAAATAGTCGACCATGATCATGCCGGGGTTGCCGTGTTCGCGGGCGATGCGGCGAATACGGGCGCGCATTTCTTGTGGATTGAGGCCACCGGTATCGTCGATAAACAGCAGCTTGTCTTTCATTTTTTGCACGGCAGACGACAGCTTTGGCCAATCTTCTTCGGTCAACTTGCCGTTACGCATTTTGCCTTGGTCGATGCGCCCGAGGGACGACATCATCCGCATCACCAGCGCGTTGGACGGCATCTCCATACTGAATACAAGCACGGGTTTTGGCTGACTAAAGAGCGCGCCCTCCACAAAGTTAAGTGCGAGTGCGGTTTTACCCATGGAAGGGCGAGCAGCAAGAATAATTAATTCACCGGGTTGCCAGCCGGAGGTGCGCGTATCTAAATCGGTAATACCAGAAGGTACGCCAGTAATATCGCTGCCAGATCGGAATAACTCATCGATACGTTGAACTGTGGATTTCAAAAGGTCGTTTACGCCAACCAAACCACCCTCTTTCGGGCGATCTTCAGCAATATCGGCAATACGTTTTTCGGCGATTTGAAGTAAGTCATCGGAATCCAAGCCTGCAGGATTAAAGCTGGATTTGCTGATTTCCGAGGTGGCCGCGATCAGCTGGCGCAGTGTGGAGCGCTCGCGCACAATTTTGGCGTAGGCAACTATGTTCGCGGCGCTGGGCGTATTGTTGGCCATTTCGACCAAGTAGCCTAAACCACCCACACGCTCTAGCTCATCGTGTTTGTGTAATTCTTCCGAAAGGGTGATGACATCCAGTGGCTCGCTGGCTTCTTGCAGCTTGATCATCATGCGCAGAATCAGGCGATGATCTTCGCGGAAGAAATCATTTTCGCCCACCACTTCAAGCACCGCGTCCAAGCGATTATTTTCCAGCATCAAGCCGCCCAGCACAGATTGCTCGGCTTCTATGGAGTGCGGAAGCGTAGACTTTGAAGTGAGTTCACTCGCAAGCTTGTCTTCAAAGCTGGCGTGTTCGAATGTGGTGTCGGACATAGAGGCTACTTATAAAGGCTTCTTTATCAAGAGAAACTAATTTTTATTTGGGCAAAAAAAACGGGCACTAGCTGCAACCGTGAGGTTGTCGATAGTGCCCGAATTTAGCTTAATTGTCAGTAAGTGAAATCCCTCCCAGCCTCCCTTTTTCAAAGGGAGGAGTCACAACTCACTTCGAAAAGAAGATATGGATTTCCCCCTTTGAAAAAGGGGGATCAAGGGGGATTTAAAAGTTACTCAGCAATTACGTTCAATTTAACAGCTTGAACCACTTCAGCGTGCAATTGCACGTCGATTTCGTATGCGCCAGTTTCACGCAATACGCCTTGTGGCAAACGTACTTCAGATTTCGCAACAGAAACACCAGCAGCAGTGATAGCGTCTGCGATATCGCGAGTACCGATAGAACCGAACAAACGGCCTTCGTCACCAGCGTTAGCAGCGATAGTCACAGTCAACTCAGCTAATTTCTCAGCGCGAGCGGTTGCTTCAGCGATTTTTGCAGCGGCAGCGGCTTCAAGGCCAGCGCGACGCTCTTCAAAATCAGCGATGTTTTTTGCAGTAGCAGCAACTGCTTTGCCTTGTGGCAAAAGGAAGTTACGAGCGTAGCCAGACTTAACGGAAACTTTGTCACCGATAGCGCCTAAACGACCTACTTTATCGAGCAGAATAATATCCATCTCTAATTTACCCCTTACTCGTGGCTGTCAGTGTATGGAATCAAAGCCAAGTAACGAGCACGCTTGATAGCAGTAGCCAACTGACGTTGGTATTTAGCTTTAGTGCCAGTGATACGGCTTGGAACGATTTTGCCTGTTTCAGAGATATAGGCTTTCAGCGTTTCAACATCTTTATAGTCGATTTGCTTGGTGCCTTCAGCGGTGAAACGGCAGAATTTACGACGACGGAAAAAACGTGCCATGGTTACACCTCCTGCTCTTCATCAAGTTCATCTGCGTCAACATCGTCTTCATCAGACATGTCATCAGCATCCAAGTCATCACGACGTTCAGTGCGTGGTGGACGTGCTTTGCGCTCGCGGCCTTCTTTCTCGGCCTTGAGGATGAAAGATTCTTCGGTGATAGCGCCGTCTTCACGGATTACAAGGCTACGCAAAATTGCATCGTTGTAACGGAAGTTGGTGGTCAACTCTTCCAATACAGCTTCGCTAGCTTCGATATTCATCAAAACGTAGTGAGCCTTGTGGATTTTGTTGATTGAATAAGCCAGTTGACGACGGCCCCAGTCTTCCAAACGGTGTACTTGACCACCGCTGGTTTTAACAGCAGAGGTATAACGCTCTACCATTGCTGGAACTTGTTCGCTTTGGTCTGGATGAACCAAAAAAACGATTTCGTAATGACGCATTTATAGCTCCTTACGGGTTAAGCCTCCTGCGAAATGCAGTGAGACAAGGAGTAGCCCGAACAATCAGAAACGATTCGGGCCGGTTGGGGGTGCGTATACTAGGGATTTAGTGGGTAAGAAGCAAGGTAAAACTTAATCTTCATGCTTTTTAGGGAACCAGCGCTGTGCAAACTGAAACACCACCACAAAGAATACCGGCACAAAGAAAATCGCCAGCACCGTGGCCGATAACATACCGCCAAATACGCCTGTACCAATCGCATTTTGGCTGCCAGAACCTGCGCCAGTGCTAATCACTAGCGGCGTCACCCCCAGCATAAAGGCGAGCGACGTCATAATGATCGGGCGCAGGCGCATACGCACGGCATCCATAGTGGCGTCGTACAAACTCATACCTTGTTCGTGCAGTGTTTTGGCGAACTCGACGATCAGGATCGCGTTTTTGGAGGCCAAACCAATCGTCGTTAATAAGCCGACTTGAAAATACACATCGTCCGATAAGCCGCGCCCCAAGGCGAAGAGTACCGCGCCCAGAATCCCCAGCGGCACAACTAACATAACCGCAAAAGGCACTGACCAACTTTCATATAAAGCAGCGAGACAAAGGAATACCACCAATACCGAGAGCGCATAGAGCATCGGCGCTTGGTTACCCGCTTCGCGCTCTTGAAATGACATGCCCGCCCATTGATAACCAACTCCTTTGGGCAACTGTGCCATGATCTCTTCTACCGCCAACATAGCCTCACCGGAACTTACGCCCGGCGCGCCCTGACCGATAATATTGATAGAGGAAACGCCGTTATAGCGCTCAAGACGCGGAGAGCCAAAAACCCAGCGGCCAGAGGTAAGAGCACTCAAGGGCACCATTTCACCTTTGTTGTTACGCACATGCCACGCGCCAACATCCTCTGGCAGCATGCGGAATTGAGCATCGCCTTGTACAAACACCTTTTTCACGCGGCCTTTGTCGATAAAGTCATTCACATAAGAAGCCGCCCACGCGGTGTTAAACACACTGTTGATATCCGTAAGCGAAACACCCAGTGCGGCGGCTTTTTCTTGATTCACATCCAACTTGAACTGCGGCGTATCGTCTTGGCCATTGGGGCGCACACCCACTAAGCGCGGGTCTTTTGAGGCCAAACCCATGAACTGACCGCGCGCATTGAGCATAGCCTCACGACCTAAACCGCCGAGGTCTTGCATCTGCAAATTGAAACCGGTTGACGTACCCAGTTGGCTAATCGCGGGCGGCACCATCGGGAAAACCATGGCATCTTTAATTTTTGAAAAAGCACCCATAGCGCGTTTGGAAACGCTTTGCACATCTTGGCCGTCGTCGGTTCGCTCACTCCAATCTTTAAGGCTCACAAAGGCGATGCCGTTGTTTTGCCCGCGACCGCTAAAACTAAAACCAATTACCGAGAATACCGAGCGCACAGTGTCTTTCTCATTCTCAAGGTAATGTTTTTCGATTTGGTTCATCACCCCAATCGAGCGCTCTTTGGTCGCGCCCACAGGCAAAGACATTTGGGTATACATGAAACCTTGGTCCTCATCGGGCAAGAACGAGGTGGGCAAGCGCGTAAATAAGAAGCCGAGCACAATCACAATCGCCACATAAACACCCATGTAGCGTCCGGTTTTGCCGAGCATGCTGCGCACGCCAGATTGATACTTATCCGTAGTGCGATTAAAGCTGCGATTGAACCAGCCAAAGAAACCTTTTTTCTCGTAGTGATCGTGCTTAACTGGTTTGAGCATGGTGGCGCAGAGTGCAGGCGTGAGCGTGAGCGCAACGATTACCGAAAGCAGCATCGCAGAAACGATGGTGATGGAGAACTGGCGATAAATAACGCCAGTCGAGCCGCCGAAAAACGCCATGGGAATAAATACTGCCGATAACACCAAGGCGATTCCAATCAAGGCGCTGGTAATTTGCCCCATGGATTTGCGCGTGGCTTCGCGCGGCGATAAGCCCTCCTCCGCCATCACCCGCTCCACGTTTTCCACCACCACAATGGCGTCGTCCACCAGCAAGCCAATGGCGAGCACCATGGCAAACATGGTGAGCGTATTAATGGAGAAGCCGAACGCTTGCAAAACCGCAAAGGTGCCGAGCAATACTACCGGCACCGCAATGGTAGGAATCAAGGTGGCGCGGAAGTTCTGCAAGAACAAATACATCACCAAGAACACCAAAATAATGGCTTCAATCAGCGTTTTCACCACAGCTTCAATAGAGAGCCGAACGAAAGGCGTGGTATCCATGGGATACACAATTTCCAAACCCTGCGGAAAAAAGGTCGAGAGCTCTTTAATGCGTGCACGCACGGCATCGGCAGTATCCAAAGCATTTGCGCCAGACGCAAGAGTGATCGCCATACCGGCGGCAGGGCGATTGTTGAACTCGGTTTCGAACTGATAATTCTCGCCACCCAATTCAACGCGAGCCACATCACCCAAGCGAATTTGCGAACCATCGGCATTCACGCGCAATAAAATCTTTTTGAATTGCTCCGGCGTGGATAAGCGCGTTTGCACTACGATACTGGCATTCACTTGCTGACCGGGTAGCGAAGGCGTACCGCCCAATTCACCCCCAGCGATTTGTGCGTTTTGCGCTTTAATTGCAGTAGTAATATCAGCAGCGGTCAGGCTAAAAGTCGCAAGCTTGTTTGCATCCAGCCATACGCGCATGGCGTATTGCGAGCCGAACAGGGTGATTTGGCCTACGCCGTTCAGCCGGCTAAGCTGGTCTTGCACGTTGGCGGCAACATAATCGGCGATATCGTATTTATCCATACGGCCATCGCTGGAGACAAACCCAATCACCAATAAAAAACCGGCGGAAGATTTAGTCACACGAATCCCCTGCTGCTGCACTTCTTGCGGCAAAAGCGGCATTACGGTTTGCAGTTTGTTTTGCACCTGAACTTGCGCGATATCGGGATCGGTGCCCGCCAAGAAAGTCAGCGTCACACCACCAGAACCGCTGGACTCACCGGTAGACGACATGTATTGCACATTATCGATACCCGTTAAGCCCTGTTCGATAATTTGGATAACTGTATCTTGCACCGTCTGCGCCGAAGCACCGGGATAGTTAGCACTGATGCTAACAGAAGGCGGTGCAACTTCAGGGTACTGGGCGATGGGCAGTTTAAAAATGGAAAGCGCACCAGCCAGCATTATTAGAATTGCGATAACCCACGCGAAAACGGGGCGATCAATAAAGAACTTCGCCATGTTGATTACTCCCCGGCTTTCTTAGCAATTTGTGCAGGCACTGCTTTTACCGTCGCGCCAGGCTTCACTTTTTGTAAACCTTCAACTATGACCTGTTCGCCTACCGCCAAGCCTTCCTCTACCAACCATTTATCGCCCACCGCGCGGCTAGTTTTAATGGAGCGCAATTCTACTTTGTTGTCTTTAGTTACCACCAAGGTAGTCGCACCACCAGAGCGGTCGCGGGTTATACCTTGTTGCGGTACGAGTATGGCGTTAGCGTGAACACCCTCTTGCAACTGGGTGCGCACAAACATGCCGGGCAATAACAATTTATTCGGGTTGGGGAAAAGTGCGCGCAACACAACAGTACCAGTCGATTCGCTTACACCCACTTCAGCAAACTGCAAACGGCCTTCCTGCTCGTAACGCGAACCATCGTTCAAAGTAAGACTCACCTTGGCTTCACCCGGCGCAGCAACTTTGCCGCTCATAATTTGGCGACGCAGCTTCAGCAGCTCATCGGCAGATTGGGAAACGTCCACATAAATAGGATCAAGCTGTTGGATGGTGGTTAACACTTGGGTTTGACCAGCGCTGACCAACGCACCTTCAGTAACGCTGGATTTACCAATCACTCCGCCAATAGGCGCGACCACTTTGGTGTATTTGAGATTGATGCGCGCGGTTTCTACAGCCGCTTTGGCAATTTCTAACCCTGCTTGGGCTTGGGCAAAGGCGGCAACGGAATCATCTGCATCCTGTTGGCTAATCACTTTTGAACTACTTAGGTTCTGCACGCGAGCATTACGCGCTTTTGCTGCCAAAAAATTTGCCTCTGCACTCGCCAATTGCGCTTGCGCAGAAGAGTAAGCCGCTTCATAAGTGGCCGGATCGATTTGATAAAGCTGGGCACCAGCTTTCACCTCAGCACCCTCAGTAAACAAACGCTTCTGGATAATGCCGCTCACCTGCGGGCGCACCTCAGCTTTGCGATAGGCCGATGTACGACCCGGCAATTCTGACTCGACTGTTGCAGATGCCGTGCTAACTGTAATCACGCCCACCTCTACCGGCGGGGCATCTGCAGCGCCTGCTGGTGACTTGGAGCCACAGCCAACCAGCAAA
>DAOORH010000121.1:0-8814 GCA_035389145.1 Cellvibrio sp. | reverse complement strand
CGCATCAATCGCAATAATAGGGTTTCGGCTTGGTCATCGGCATGGTGTGCGGTTAAGAGGTAATCACCGCTCTTTATCTGTTGCTCAAAAACGGTGTAACGCGCCTCACGGGCGGCATCTTCAATTCCGCGCCCACTGTTTTTTACATCCACTTTTACGGCTGTAAAAGCGATATTCAGGCGAGCGCACATAGCCGCACAGTGCGCTTCCCATGCATTGGCATTGGATGAAATTTGATGATTGATGTGCAGCGCATGGAGTTTGACAGGCAAATTCAATTCAGTAAGTGAATGAAGCAGAACACAAGAATCCAACCCACCAGACAAAGCAATCCACCAAATGCCGCTATGAGCTTTGGGGAGATGCGGCTGTAGCTTAGCGATAGAAAATGTCATACAAGGCATTTCGGGTAATGTACTTTATGTAGAGGGCTGCCATTAAAACGGTAAAAAAATCAAATATACATGTTCTTATAGGGTGAATGCTGACGCCATCAAAAATTAATACACAATTCATCAAACATATCTTGATCGACCCTATCTGGCCTCTACTTTGCTTGCACCGCAACGCTCACATTCAAACACTGTGACTAACCTCCCCTCTTTTACATCAAATTTTTTATCGGTTTTAATTTTCCATTTATGAAATCCACTTTTGCACAGAGTTTTGCCCTTGTGTTTTTCAAATGGCGATGGGCGTTTAAATGGCAGAACATTTGTCATTACTTTAAGCCTTTATTAAAGAATAGCCATGTTAAAGATCGCCTTCATTAACGCGAAACCAACCAGCGATACTTTTTCGCTCACGCTTCGCGGGTAAAACCTCGTGAGGAAATTTTTCGCTTAAAAAAATAACCAAACGCCCATATTCAGGCAAGATGGATTCAATCACTCTGTTCTCATCGTCTTCTGCATAAAGTAATAGTTCACCGCCATCACTTGGCTGCCAAGCATGATTCAAATACAACACAGTTGAAAGCACACGATTAGATTTGCCTTGCTGGTGCTTGCCGCGAAAGGCATCTAAATGCTTTTTATAAAATGCACCTATTGGGTAATGCGCGAAATGACTCTCGTAATCAAACAAACCCATAAACAAACGGCGATTAAGTCCAACACGCAATGAACCCATCGACTCTAGAAATTCAGCCATAATTTCTATGCTGGGTTGAATCCAATGAATTTTGTCTGAACGTATTGTTCCTTGCACCTGAAAATCGGTTTGGCGACCAATACCAGCCACTTTAAATTCATCGGCTTGCAGATGATTAAAATATATCAACAACTGGTTTAATAAAATCTTGGGGAGGGCATTATCCATTACCCAATAACCCCGCTCTACAAGGGCATCAGCAATAAGATCAAGTTGGGATTCAGCAAAAGAATTCATAAATTGGCGTTTCTAAATATACTAAAACGTAATTATAGCGTCATTCCTTTCAAAGAATCATATCTCTACTCTTTTGACACAAGTCAAAGCCAGTATTCTCTAATCATCTATGCTGTCATGAACCCATTTCATCAATACATTTATCGCCGTGACTGCTATGAATAGCTACAAGCCTATTGAATGGAACCCGCAAATTATTCAACGCTATGACATGGCGGGACCGCGTTATACCTCCTACCCTACCGCACCGCAATTTCGCAGCGATTTTTCTGAGGTAGCCCTGTTCAACGCTATATCACGTAGCAACAAGCAACTAAAACCGCTCTCGCTTTACTTTCACATTCCCTTTTGTGAATCGCTTTGCTACTACTGCGGCTGCAATAAAATCGTAACGCCTAACAAAGATCGTGCCGCACCCTATTTAAACCGATTAATTCACGAGCTTGAAATTCAAGCCGACATATTCAATTCAGCGCGCATTGTCAAGCAATTACACTGGGGGGGCGGCACACCAACATTTATTAGCGATGATGAAATGTCGTTGCTGATGAAAACCACGCGCAAGTATTTTAATTTACTTAACAATGACGAGGGAGAATACTCCATAGAGGTTCACCCCGGAACAGTGTCAACCCGCACCATGACCCACTTACGCAAACTTGGTTTTAACCGAGTCAGCATGGGCATACAAGATTTTGACGAAACGGTACAAAAAGCTGTAAACCGGTTTAACACCTATGAAGAAGTGGAGACTTTGGTGAATAGCATTCGGGCTGATGGCTATAAATCTATCAGCATGGATTTAATTTACGGCCTACCAAATCAAACCGAACACTCTTTTGCGCAAACGCTAGACAAAGTTATAGCTCTTTCGCCAGACCGATTGTCGCTGTTTAATTATGCGCATATGCCGCATTTATTTAAAAGCCAGCAATTAATTCGGGAAGAAGATTTGCCCTCTGCCGAACGTAAATTAGGGCTATTACATTACGCCATTGATCGGCTGCAAACTGGCGGTTACATTTACATAGGTATGGATCATTTCGCAAAACCCACTGATGAGCTCGTTATCGCACAAAAAGAAGGGAAACTGCAGCGTAATTTCCAAGGTTACTCCACTCACGGTGATTGTGACTTGTTAGCCTTTGGTGTTTCAGCGATAAGCGCGATTGATAACGTATATATGCAGAACGCTAAAAACATTAATGAGTACCAAGCCAAGCTCGATGAAGGAGTCTTGCCCTACATAAAAGGTTTTACGCTCAATAAAGAAGACGAATTACGTAAATTTATTATCAATCAACTTATTTGCCACTTTGAACTGAGCTTCAGTAGTGTTGAGGAAAAATTTTCTGTGGATATGCAAAGCTACTTTGCACAGGAACTGGAAGAACTCGCCCCCATGATAGAGGATGGACTCATCAGTATGGATACTGAAGGCATTCGCGTACATAACTCAGGACGTATGCTAATCCGCCGTATATGCATGGTCTTTGATGAATATTTAAATAACACTAAGCAAATTCGGTACTCGAAGATTATTTAACCTCCCTGCTTACACCGCACCAAGCAGCTGGCACAAGTGTTGCTCTATTGAAATAGTATCAGGCAAAGATTCTCAAGCCGTGCCATTTTTGGCAGATACGACCTCATTTAGGACACAAAATGCAGAGCACTAGCACCACTATGAGACACTCCATCACTCAAATTGCACCAGTGACTTCCGACAAATCAGTTATAAACCGCTTTACGGAGCTGTTTAATCAGCGGCTTGATGCACTTAATATGATCAAGCAACTGAACCATATGATTAAAGCAGTACAGCGGCACCGCGGTATGAGCATGGGTTTATTGGGTGGCAATGCGCTATTCCGTGAAGAATTCACCAAACTACAACGTCAAATAGCCGAACGGCTGCAGTTATTCAGTGCGTTCGCATTGCGTTCGCAACAATTCCTGCCACAGCGAGATCAAGAAAACTTACACAGTGCTTGGCTCACCATCAGCCATGATTGGCAGGAAGACTCCGTTATTGATAATTACGAACTACACTGTCACTTAATTGAACAGCTACTCGGACTGCTCGCCTTTATCGCTAAACAGTTAGAACAACCCATCGCGGCAGTTTTGGCAACCAATAATGAACCCACTCAAATTTACGCGACAAATACTGTCTACCCCAATAGATTCAAGCAATTAGAGGTGTTGCATTTTTCAACACGCTTAATGCCTTCTGTGGCAGAGCAGATTGGGAGAATTCGTGCACTCGCCACTTACACCGCGGCATTAGGCTTTTGCGATCCAGATTACGCCAGTAAATTGCGGTATGTCATTCAATGCACGCGAGTCAACAACGAAAAGCTGCGCCATCAAGCTAAACGCATGGAAAGTATTTTAGAAAAGGATACCCCTCTACTCAATCAATTAAAAAGCTACGAAATAAAGCTCACGTTTTTATTGAATATGGTGGAGCAAGACATATTGAAAGATGGAAAGATCACTGCCGACAGCAACCGATTGTTTGAATTGGCTAGTGATATTATTGATATGTATTTGAATTGTGTTGATGAAGGTACAGCGCTTATTGAGCGCTGGCACAACAATGAAATTGAAAACTGGATTGTATCGGCTAACTAAAAAAGTTATCCGCTTTCTCAATAATCCTAAAAACCTTGGGACGTTTATGTACCGCAAGGTTTGGAGCTCTGCTTAAAACTGCCCCCAAGATTGGATTAAATTGTGAATATCCTCTGCTGCGTGAGGGCTGGAATCTATTATGCTGAACCCCGTCCAGTGCTTTCCATTTTGATCTGCGGCACGCGTCCACAAGCAATCTACGCCTATACGAACAACCTGTTTGTTATTGCTTTCACTAGGTAGGTGCAAATCCAACTCATAGAGTCGATCTTCATCTAGAGGAACATCACCCAATAACATCAACCCTTGAGTATGGATATTTATCAATCTACCAAGGTAAACATCGCGCATAGCGTCGTAAACATCTATATCGCCATTGAGAGTATGGCGATGCATAGCACGATCATAATTCTGTGAAGAAAAATCGCTCATAGACTTACTCGCCTTTGGATGATGTATCAGCTGTTAAGTTACCAGCTCGTTCGTTAAGCGTTTGATAAATATTTTCCAGTGCGCGCTCGAAGAAAGGCTTGGTACTGCCCGCAATAACATGCGCTTTACCAGCAATCATTTCACGCGCCAACTGCAAACCCGCAATCAAAGAGACTTTTCTTCCCTGTTGATCAACCAACATATAGTGATTCGTTTTTTGGTTAAACCAAGCTACCTTTAAACGTTTACCACCTTCAAATTCAAACCATGTACCAAACTCAATCATTTTTAAGCTATCGACAATTTTGGTTTCATCTGCAGTCTGCGGCGCTAACAACTCTTCTGTTTGACCTGCCTTTTCTGCAGCCATGCTTTCTAATTTAGAGCGCATAGGTGCCGGCGCTGGCTCAGCCTGTTTACTTTGCAGCGCTAAACGCTGCAAGGCAATAACCGCATCAATGAGCTTACGGCCCTTGGCTTGCTCATAACCAATGGTTTCAAAACCATGCTCCAAAGCCGCGAGTAAACTGTCTTGACGCTCCATTTGTTTTACCTTGTCAGCCTGCAAGGTTTTTGGCTCAAGACTCCATAAAAGATCATCGATAACAGCAACTGCTCGGCTCCAAGAGTCTGAATTGTCGCCGTAACGCAACAGCACAAACGACAAATAATCTGACCAAGGCTGCAAGAGCAAAAGCAATATCGCAGAGGGCATATCGCGGCCATCAGTGCGGCTGCGCACAGCGTTGTTCACCTGTACTTTCGCCTCGCGCAGTTTTTCTTCGCCCTGCGCTTTTTCAAGTGCACGACGCTCCATTAACTCCTGACGACGCGCCACATTATGGGTGTAGGCGTTGAACTCAATCAGTAATTCTGCAAACAGCCGAACATCATTTTTAAAGTCTTCTAACAAACGGAATACAGTGACTTTAATTTTATTGAAAATTTCAAACTGATCACTACCGTCATTGCCAACCCAACGCACACCGGCTTCTGCCAAGCTGTTTAACAAAACTCGCGCGGGGTGTTCCGGCTGCTCAAAAAAATCTTTATCAATAAACGCAATTTTAAGAAATGGTGTATGCAAATAACTTAACAAGGCTTTCACCGAATCCGGCAAATGCTCATCTGACAGCATGTACTCAAACAACATACCTACCAAATCGATAGTTTGCATATCGCTCGCTTCAACCGCGCCATTTTCGTTTTCTTGGGCGATCTGTTGCATCATTTGCTGACTAACTTCTTGCACGCGCTGGGGCGCCAAACTCACCACACCCGTTTCGCTACCAGCAGCTTCAAACGCGCGCTGAGTGACGGCGAGCGTATTGTTCTGCAAGTTGTCGAGAACCCCGACTAATTGATCGCTATTGTAGACACGTAAATTTTGAGGCCCAGCTTGCTGCGAATGCTGTTGATTGGCAGGAACCAAACTGGCGGCAGGATAAGTAGCTCCTGCTGGGCGCGGCACAAAGCCTGACGCCGCAACAGGCCCTGGAGACTGCTGAGCGCCGGAAACTTCATTACTCACAGAACCTTGATGGGTGATATGAGCCTGTAATAGTTTAATTGCATTCAATAAGCTACTTTGGTATTGCACATCTGAAGGGTTTAGCGCACCACTTAACAGTCGATCACTGGCACGACGATGTTCAACGCCTGCTTGCGAGGGCATCTCACCAAGCGGATTCGTATCTAGGGGGTCATCTGCAACCTGATCTTCCATTGTGGATCTTGAAGCCGAGCCACTATCGGATGAAGGCACAAAACGCAGATTAGGTAGTAAGTTTTGATGGATAAGATATTCATTGATCTCATCATAGAGGCCTTCCAGCTGCCCAACGACTTCTTGATCAAATATTTTGTAACCGATGATCTTGGTTTTGGCGTCCATATCCAAACTAGCTAAGACTTTGCGCAACGCCTCACAGAACTGCACGGGGCTGGCGGGATTGCTACGCTCGTCTAGTTTTTCACCGTCATTTAACAGCGCCAAACGCTGCTGCAAAGCCCAGAGCTGCTCAGCGTAAAAGCCTTCCGCTCGATGGGTGATAGAGGTAATCGCAATAGTTTCCTCAAGATCGGAATGTTCAACTAACGACAGCATATCGCCGGTAAAGCGCTCTTCACCGGTCAAAGTATTAAGGGTTTTGTTTTTAAATTTTACAAAGCCATTGCCCAAATGCTGACAGAACTCTTGCTCTGCCGGCTGTTGTACCGCGGCAATCAGGTTTTGCACTTCAAACAGAGCTAGCTGATCTTTGTTGGATTTAGCCTGTTCAGCATGCTCCAAAATTTCTTTACACCACTGGCGCCAAAAATTAGGAAATACACGATAGGCAAAGCCGCGCGTTAGATCGCGGCAATGTTTGAGGTGTTGAATCACGATTTGCTCAGACATGGGAGCAAGACCAGGACCCAACCGCTTATTGGCATCGGCGCCAAAAGACCCTAAATTCTGCATATTTTTTCCTGCATTTTTATCCATAACATTCATATATCCCAATCATCCCACTAAGAGTTGAAGTCCTTTTTTGAGGCCGTCAGCTTACTATTTGATCGACTGATCCGAGCCATTTCTAGCACCTAAAGTTGCACACTCCAATTCTAGCAGCTTCTACCAGCTTGGCTACAAATTGAGTAGTACGTCACTTAAATCAACGCAAATAATTGTATGTTTACCAACCGTCTCATGGAATTTCAACAAATTCATCGCACCAAAACAAAACAGAAAAACCTACTTATGCACCACCGAAATGCACCGGTTGGATGCATATGAGCTACTCAATGACCTCGCAAACAGGAATTACGAGCTTGAATGCAAGTTGGTATCCATCTTGCTAAATTCATACCGTTACGAGAAATAACTGATCCGCACTCTGAGTGGTTTAGAATATTCGACGTTTTGCAATAGAAAGCTAGGGTTCCGACTCCATCTTTAAGCAAGTGGAAGTGACTGGTCCGAGAGCTTTCGACCCCAAGGGCGCAAGCCATTGAGGTTACACGGCGGGATAAAAGCCCGGGAGATAGATGGCCTAAAAGCCTGTTAGCAACGCTGAGGATGTGATTACGCATCCAATGTTTGTACAGATTTTAACTGCCAGAGTGCTCTCAGCTTTACATAGCTCATTCCACTGAGCCCCAATAAAAGCCCTGTAATCCAAAACCCTTGGAGGTTTACCATGCTATCTACCGCCATCACTAAACGCTTGTTAGGCAAAACACTTATTGCGTCTGCCCTCATTTTTTCTTCTTCATTCGCTTCAGCAAAACCCTTCAACGTCTGTTGGTCTATATACGTGGGCTGGATGCCGTGGGGTTATGCCGCTGAACAAAAAATTGTTGATAAGTGGGCCAAAAAGTACGGGATTGAAATCAAGGTTACGCAAATCAACGATTACGTTGAATCCATTAACCAATATACAGCAGGTCAGTTTGATGCCTGCGCCATGACCAACATGGACGCCTTAACCATTCCCGCCGCTGGCGGCGTCGATAGCACAGCATTGATTGTGGGCGACTTCTCCAACGGGAATGATGCGGTCATTCTCAAGGGCGATAAGAAAACCCTGAAAGATATTAAAGGCCAAAATGTTAACTTGGTTGAGCTGAGTGTTTCTCACTACCTCTTAGCGCGTGCACTCGAAAGCGTAAAACTTAAAGAGTCAGACGTAAAAGTGGTTAACACATCTGATGCGGATATGGTTGCCGTTTACGGCACCAAAGGCGTAACGGCAGTTACGACGTGGAACCCATTGGTTGGCGAAATTATGTCACAGCCCAACAGCACTAAAGTGTTCGACTCCGCACAAATCCCCGGTGAAATTATGGATTTATTTGTGGTGAATACTGCAACACTCAAAGCGAACCCTGCCCTCGGTAAAGCACTGGTTGGAGCTTGGTACGAAATCATGGCTACCATGAGCGCACAAGATGCCAAAGGCATAGCTGCACGCACAGCCATGGCGAAAGCCTCTAGCACTGACCTCGCCGGTTTTGAATCACAACTCAAAACCACCAAAATGTTTTATACCCCAGCATCAGCCGTTGAGTTCGCAAAAAGCGATGCCCTCTTAGCGACCATGAAAAAAGTAGCTGAATTCTCTTTTTCACACGGCCTGCTCGGCGAGCAAGCGAAAGATGCAGCCAGCATTGGCGTTGAAGGCCCCAAAGGTGTTTACGGTGATAGCAAAAACGTGAAGCTGCGTTTTGATACCACTTACATGCAAATGGCGGCGGATAACAAGCTCTAATTCATCAGCTCAAATATGGCGCGAGTAAACTCTACTCGCGCCTTCGCACCACACATCGCACTTACAATAAAAATTGCTTTTACCCTAACGGGATATGTTTATG
>DAOORH010000120.1:0-8831 GCA_035389145.1 Cellvibrio sp. | reverse complement strand
CGCGTAAGAGAAAATAAGTTTGTATATGTTTTGGGTCTGTTGATACGTACTCGTACGTTTTGAGGCTTTTAAAAAAAACCTCGCCACGAGGGCGAGGCAAATCTGTTGAGGAGATGAGGGCTCGCTCAATCAGGGAGGTCAATCGATATGCAAAGCTATTCGCTAAGAAAATTCTGTTTCGGAGCATGCCACAAGTCACGCCAAAAAAATTCTTCTATTTCCATTGTTTTTCTAAATAGTTGATGCTGCCTAGGACAAGGTTTAGGCCTATGATTATCGCTTCAACTCAAAAGAAATTAACCTCAATAAATTCGTGCTAGGGATGAGATTGTTTAGTTTGTCCTGCAGTACGCTGCCTGATCAGCTACATTTCGCCGTTCGTTTTATTTGCTAGAGTAGAAACGAATGCCACGAGGTTTTCCTCTATAGCAATAAATGAAAACCATAATTATTTATATAGGAAAGAGTTTTTGAAGGTAAGCGTACCTTGACGCTAGCAGCATAATCAATAAGCTTCCTCCTTGCTAAAACCTGTTGATCACTAGTTTAATTTTTTTGACTGTATTATTTGCTGATTTCGAAGATGTGCCAACACATTAAAATGTTGCAGCGATGCTGCCAACACATAAATCAATTCTAGGTGTCCCGCACGGAACAAAGTAAGGGCTGTAGCATCATCCATATCGCGGATAGCATCCAAACTTACGGTATAAAGACCTTGCAAGGTTAATCGCTCACCATTATCAAATTTTAATGACATATCAACAGGCTCAATCAGCTTTAATTCTGACAAAGACCGAATAAAGATTTGAGTCATCTCAATTCCCGCGTGATATTTACCCAATGCCTGCTGTATTTGACGAAGATTATCCCCCGGCTGCAATGAATCAGTAAATAACTGACCTCCTTCACTATCGCTGAATCTTGGACTATCTCGATCCACTACAATATTATTCTCAGAAATATAAAAGCCACTACATTGTAAAGATAATGGATTGAACCCACCCCGCTCTTCAATAGTTTTTAATGGCGGCTCTCCCGGTTTTAAACTCAATACCACGCCAGCATAAAAACGTCCTGTCTCTGCCTCCTTGGTTAACATAATTGGACAAGAAGCCGCAGCCGTAAAAAATTCGCTAGTGACTACCGGTGTAAAATGCGGCACATTTTCAGACTTTATTTTTAATTTAGCATGCAGACTGGGGCTGAGTAATTCAAAACGCGGCATCAAATATTCTCCAACAAAATAACAAATAGGTTATTCATCATACGGATTGCAATCCTTGTTCACGAATTTTACGAATAAGATCACGATGGTAGGGTAATCCACCCCGTAATTTTTCGGTTTGGGCTAAATTTTCACGCATAGCCCTTTCGGCCATTTTTGAATCACCGGTTAAGGACTCAAGCTCGATTTCTGTTTGAAAACCCATGCCATAGAGCACATATTGATAACTAGCTGCGGGGAAAATTTCTTCTACCTGATTAAACTCATCATGAAACCAAGGCGATTGGTAACGCCAAAGCAATAATAAATTTTGCAGCCGTTTCGGAATTGTTTCCGGCAACACATTATCTCGCCAAAATGCACTGTCCTTTCGTTTGGTCAACGCATAATGAAGCTTGAGAAAATCAATAATCCTACCCCATCTATATTCGGTGGTAGCATTAAAACGCGATGCAATAACATCCATTACCTCACGGCATACCGGCATTTGTTCTGCAATTAATTTTGCAGATAACTCAATCAGAACAATGGCTGAGGCTTCCAGCGGCTCCAAAAATCCAGCAGCCATGCCTACGGCTACACAATTGCCTTTCCAAAATATTTCGCGATGCCCAGATCGAATATCAATCTTGCGCAAGGATAATTGATCGGCCGCTGGACCTATATAGGCTCTCAATTCCTGTTCAGCTGCATCATCAGAAATATGTTGGCTTGAATAAACATGACCAACACCACGTCGGGTCGGCAACCCTATATCCCAAACCCAACCTGCAGATTGCGCGGTGGAAATTGTATGGCTAGCAATTGGACTCAACTCCGACTCATAGGGAACATGAACCGCTAATGCTCGGTCGCAAAATAAAATATCATTACAATCTTTAAAGGGAACACCCAGTGCATTGCCTATGAGCAGCGCTTTGAATCCAGTGCAATCAATAAAAAGATCACCTTCTATTTCACCGGCCTGAGCTGTTATAACACTGCGAATATCACCGTTATCTTTCAGCTTTACTTCTTGAACGTCTGCTAACAGATGTTTTACGCCCAGTTTTTCACAGCAATGTTTTTGTAAAAATTGTGCAAACTTACCAGCATCTAAGTGATAGGCATAATTTGTAATTGCATCAAATTCCGCAGTGCTAATAGTTTTGGGGGCAAGCCCTTCTTCACTCACACGAGCTTGCGGACACACTGCATCACAAAAGCTTTGCCCATTTTTTTGATGCAGCCAATGCGGCACCAAATTTAATTGTGAAAATCCCTGAGGCAACATCAAAGGGTGAAAATAAGCGTCTTTCGGTTCGCCAGTTGTCCAACAAACAAACTTGGCACCTTGTTTAAAAGAAGCATCGCAGTGCCGAAACAAATCGGTTTCCGAAACCCCAATTCGTGAAAGCGTACTTCGTAAAGTTGGCCAAGTCCCCTCGCCCACACCAATGGTTGGTATATTTGGTGATTCAACAAGTGTCACACTAAAGCCTGCTGGCATTCTGCTTTTGTGCTTGGCAGCGATAACAGCTGCAGTTAGCCAACCTGCAGTGCCGCCCCCAACAATGACAATACACTTAACTGGATTCATAATTTATTCTTTTATAAAAATAAAAAAGAGAATCGGCGGTAAGCCGATTCTCCAAAACACTCCATTTATACTGTTTTAAAACTTATAGCGAACACCAAGTGTATAACGGCTACCATAAGCCCATACATCGAGCAGTTGATTGTCATAACGCCCATGTGTACTCATGGTTTCATTGGTCAAATTAGCGCCTTCAAAAAACACATTTAATTGCTCATTGAATTGGTAACTTGCACTCAAATCAATTTGAGTGCTGGCATTTACGAATGTAGGCTCGGCACCATATTCGGAAATATTCTGACCCTGACCAAACTGAAGTAAATATTCATCACGCCAGTTCACTGCAACTCTGAGTTCAAAACCATTTTTATCATAGAAGCCAACAAAGTTCATTGAATCTGCAAGGCCTGTCACCGCAAATCCACTTTGACTAAGATCATTTCGATCATAAGGTTTATTAGTGTCCACAATAGTCGTGTTTGCATTAAAACCAAAACCTGTTTCACCAAACAAATGTTGCCACGCAAGCTCAAGACCATTAACACGCGCTTTTGGCCCATTCACTCGTTGACTCACAGTGTAAATAGCTTCTAGTCCGGTACTAGGATCAATAACATTATTGATGGTTTGGCGCTGTGTTCCTTCAACGATGAAATTGGTAACATCTTTAACAAACACATTACCAGACACATACGAATTGTCTTGATAATACCATTCCAATGCTACATCGAGGTTGTCTGATAACAAGGGCTCCAGTTTTGGGTTACCGCCATTTGCTGTCAACGCACCCACTCTTGGCAATGAACCTACATTTAATACCGGTGTTAGCAAATTAATTGCAGGACGAGTTAATGTTCTGGATGCATCAAAACGCAAATGCAACTCATCAGTCAATTCCAATTTCAAATCTATACTTGGCAATAAGAACGAATAATCATGTGAAGTAGAAATCGGTTGCGAACCAGAGAATGTAGTAGTTAGTAACGTTGGATCGGCTTCGCTCAAACTTAATTTAGTTGGAACTCTACCCACGCCTTTGGAAGTAACATCTGTTTGCTCCCTGCGAATACCTGCATTAACATGGAAAGGCAAATCACCAATCTCAGTAACAAAACCCACCTTCAAAAATAACGACACGGTTGTTTCACTAATATCCTGGACGCTACCTGGATCAAGTGCAAGATCTAAACGTCCAACATAATTCGTTCCGCAACAACCATAGTTATAGCCATTTATAGTTTGGGTTTGTGGATTTCCCAAGCCCTCTAAGTACGAATAAACATCCATTGGATTGTAGACCAACAACTCCGGCATCAAAGCATCATTACCGGAAAAGCCAGGAATAAAATTTGAGGTGCTGGCAAAACTACGAGGCATATTGCTGGGCAATATTACACCTGTGCTACGACCAGAAGGTGCGCCATATCCAGCCCATGTTTGCCAAAAATTATTGGCGAAAGTATTACTGTTTTGAAGTGTGAAATTATCATCAACAATCGCCAAGCCAAGATCAACTTTCAAACTATCTTCTGACCAACTCATAAGAAATTTTGCTTGATCTATCGTATCGCTGTTTTCTTGACGAGTACGAACAAGTACGTGCGTACCAATGACACTTGGGTCATTCACTCTTGATTTATCACAGGCGGGACCGTAGGTACTCATTTGCGGAAGAGTATTGCTACTATCACCTACTATACGCACACCCATGTCACACCCAAGAGTGCCGCCGTAACCGGTATCCATATTATCTGCACTATTTTGTCCATTTGGATTTAGCTCACTTTTTGCGTGAGATAAATCGAGTGCATAAGTCAGATTATCGCTTGCCTCATACTTAACATTAACACCAACCTGATTGGTAACCAGTAAAGAACGATTAATACCGGCATTGAGGTTCATTACATCTTCGAGGTTGATGAAATCAACAATAGTACCGTTAGCATCCTGCTTGGCATTTCGGAATGCATTAAAATCAAACCATGCGCCAAAACCATAATTAAAACTATCGACATTCTGACGAGAATAATTGTCATCAATTGTCACTAGCAATTGATCGTTGGGCTTCCATTGAAATGCTATTCGCCCATCAATACGCTCATCCGTTGTTTGGTTTTGGTCCGCACCAAATTGAATTTGACTCCAGCTAACAATGGAGCCTGGAACTGCCAACTCTTGATCAGTACAGCTTGCGGTCAATTGACATGGGCGAACACGACCACCTTGCCAACCGGAAACAAACACATGGTTGGCTTCTGTTTCATGTTCAGATTTGATGACATCTACAAGAAGCCCCATAGTTTCATCAGCAAACGTGTTGCTATATAGCGCCCCAATAGTGGGTTTAATTGTGCCTGACTGATCTTGCATGCCGCCCGAAATAGATAAAGCAATTTTTTGACCTGGATGATCAAATGGTTTTGGATACATCACATTCACTGTTGCACCTATCGAATTACTCGACATGGTTACATCAGGGGTTTTCATGACCATCAAACCGCCAACAAAATCTGCACCTACAGTACTAAAATCGATGGAGCGACCACCAGATGCAGTTGAAATGCGACGACCATCAAATAATGTTTCATTAAAGTCGCCACCAAAACCGCGAACAGTAATACCTGTGGGTTGTCCACGTGCGCCATTGCGCTGAATAGAAACGCCGGGGACACGTTGCAATGAAGCCGCGATATTTGAATCGGGGAATTTACCGATATCTTCCGCAGTGATTGCATCCACCACACCAGAAGATTCCCTTTTGATGTCCATGTTCCGCTGCATTGATTGTCGAATACCGGTAATAACGACTTCTTCTACAGTACTATTATTATCTTGTGCATTTACATAATGAGAACTAAATACAGAGGAAATGATGGCTATTATGGCACTCGATAATTTTGTTTTTTTTGGCATATCAGCAGGCTCCTGACTATTGTTATCTTTGACAATAATGAGCTGACCATTTGCATCGACTACCATTTTTAATCCAGCATCCGAAAGCAATATTGCTATAGCCTCTTCAACTGAATATTTACCGAACAAACCCTTTGAATATATCCCTTTAACTTTATCGTAAGGGAAAATAAGCGTTAAATTAGCTTGCTCAGCAAAAGTAGTGAGCGCCTTGTCAGCTCGCTGCTGGGGTATTTCGAAGTGATATTTTTCCGACAGACGAACAGCATCAGCCACTGATTCTGGCACCAGAGAAACCAGAACTGCAGCAACTAAATATCTGAATATAACTTGATCATACAACCCAGGCGACAATTTATTATGTGCGCCTCTATTGGACGACCTAGCTGTTTTTTTCCACCATTGGACTGACTGCATTTATTTTAATATTTCTTATTCTATTAACTAATCTTAAAGATTAGTGACTATTTAACGCGTAGCATTCAGGAAAATTTTGTCATTCTCTCCATATTCATACTCAATTGAAAAATTATTTTTCAATGTATTTAGTAGTTTCTCTGTATCACCGATTTTAAAAACACCCGCAATCCGCACTTTTTGCAAAGACTCGTCCGAAATAATAAATTTTTTATCGCTGTATCGACTAAATTCCACTACAGCTTCATCAAGTGTCTCTCCACGAAACACAATATTCCCTTGACGCCAGCTAAGCTGCGCAGTCATATCACTTTCAGCTATCTGCTCAACTTTTTTAGCAGATGCAGTCAGAAGCATTTTTTCACCCTTAGAAACAGCAATAACATCTACCGATAATTCTTCTATTTTTTGCAAAGGTACAATATTATCCAACCGTTTTTCTGTAACCAATACGCGCCCCTCACTTACCCATAGCCTAACCTTTTCTGGGTCAATCATTTGAACATCAAACGCAGTACCCACTGCCTGAACCACCTTGGTGCCAGCAATTACGCTTAATGGGCGATCAGTCGCATGCGCAACATCTATGTGTATTTCGCCACGATTTAAAAAGACCAGCCGCTGATTCCGCGTATAGACAACTTTCACTTGGCTATTCGTATTTAGAATCAGCGTGGAACCATCTGAAAGCAACACTCTCTGCTGCTTCCCTACCAGAGTTTGATAAGTGCTTTCAGTAGACTCGTACGTATTCGCCCAGTGTAAATACTGGAGAGCGGCACCAACCGTCAACACGAAAAAGCAGGCTGCCGCATATTGGTAAAAGGGGATTTTCTTCTTGGTTTTGGTAACCTGAAATACGTCTGAAAGCAACATCAAACGATCCATCTTATCCCACAAGCGCGCCAACTTAATTAACACTCGCTGATTTTCGGGATCATTATTCAACCATTGGCGCAATTCTTTTTCTTCCTGAATCGTCAGCTTCCGATCCAGACGTGCAACCCACAAGCTCGCCTCGTCAAATCGACGTTCTTGCGTTGGAAAATCAACTATATTGCTCACACCAAGCCCTCCTTTATACGAGAGTCTTTCGAAGCAGTTTGCATTTTTGGTTCCTGATTATGATCCATAAAATAACAGCATCGCTTAATACCAAATGCAATATGTTTCTCTACAGTACTTTCACTGATATTCAGGTCTGTCGCAATTTCTTTTTGACTAAAACCATATACTTTCTTAAGCACAAAAACCCGGCGACACTGTACCGGCAATTGGCGCACGGCCTTGCAAAACATTTCAAACTCTTCTTTGGAGGCAACATCCTGAAAAGTCGTATCTTCATCATGCTCCTCCAAATAATGTTGAATATCCCCATCCATCTCATCATCCATACTGACAGACAAACGTACCTCTGCCCGCTTTATATGGTCCAGCGCCAAATTTCGAACAATCTTATACAGATACGAACGAGGATACTGAATACTCTCCTCATTGGAAATTTCGCAAATCCGAACATAAGTCTCCTGGACTATGTCCTCTATCTCTTTGGGCGGCACCAAGCGCGAAACGGCGCGCATTAGCCCGTTTCGAATCGACAGATAAACGCCCTCCAAACTCTCTTTATCACTCATAGTTATTCTTTTGCCTATTATATTATCCAGCCCCCCTGCGGTTTCAGTCAGGGGGTTATATCTTGACGATTGGAGCAAGAAAATCCGCCAGCTTGGTAAAAAATAAATCGATAACTAGATTATTGATGAGGACTGAAAGGTTATTGGTAACTCAGGTTAACGCTTGAATTGTTCGTCTAAACAATCTACCACAATGGCAGTTGCTGGCTTTACTCAAGGTTCAAAAAGCCAAAAAGTGTGCAGGGTATTTGGTAGTGTAACCACTTTAGAGGGAATGCCATAGATCTTCAGTTTCGCGATCATCTCATCCCACCCCACATGAAAACGCTCCTGCGCACTGTTCAGAAGCAACACAAGCGGGTTACCTTCACCCACATATAGTGGGCATGGGCATTTTTTTGTGAGCAGAATCCAGCGCGCCCACGACAAAGAGAATAAACTTCGAAAATTGCTAATTTAATGAGCCTCATCCCAATGCGTGACTTTATTCTGAACTGCTCTGCAGCCGAAATTATGCTGGCAGGCCTCGCCTTTTTTGCGGGCATTTATGTGGCTTTTGGCTGCGCTAACTTGCTGCTTACACGCAAGCTATTACCGGCGATTGGGATTGGTGTTCAGCTAGACCCGCGCCCACTGGGTGTAGGGCAGCTTAAGCGCGAATTTGAATTGTCAGTACTTTCTATTCTTATCTTTGGCTTGGGGATGATTTTTCCATGGGGAATTTTGCAATTGGGTTGGGCACAGCTTGCGGTTGCGCCATCTTTCAGGCAAACCCTGCTGGAAATTTTAGTGTTGATAGTGTGGAATGAAATCCATTTTTATATCAATCACCGTTTACTTCACACCTCTTGGTTAAGACGATTTCATTTGCCGCATCATAAATCCGTAGTGACAACGCCTTGGTCGGCCTATAGTTTTCATCCGGTAGAGGCGGCCATGTTGGGAAATGTGATTTTGCTGCCTATGCTGGTTCACGATTTTAGTGTCTACGCACTTTTTTCTGTTCCGCTATTTAGTTTGTTGTTCAACACCATCGGCCACTCCAATTTTGATTTTAACCCGC
>DAOORH010000119.1:1729-8903 GCA_035389145.1 Cellvibrio sp. | reverse complement strand
CCTGCACCTGCACCCAAAAAGTCTGCGCCTAAAGCGCGGGCACGCAAGCCGCTACCACCGGTTTTGCAAAATTTGCACAAGCGCCTGCCGCACTTTATGCAGTTGATGCGCTTGGACAAACCTATCGGCATTCTGCTTTTACTCTGGCCAACACTCTGGGCCTTATGGCTAGCCGCCAAAGGCTTCCCATCCGTTAAAAACCTGATCATCTTCTGTTTGGGGGTGGTGGTGATGCGCTCGGCGGGTTGTGTGATTAACGATTTTGCCGACCGAAAAATTGACGGCAGAGTCGCCCGCACCCAAAACCGCCCTCTGGCGACCGGTGCCATTTCCAGCCGTGAAGCCATTATTCTGTTTGTGTCGCTGTGCTTGGTGGCGTTTGGCTTGGTGTTGTTGACCGATCCGCTCACCATAAAATTATCGGTTGGCGGCTTACTGTTGGCTTTTAGCTATCCCTTTATGAAACGCCATACCCATTTGCCGCAAGTGGTTTTGGGCGCGGCTTTCGCGTGGGGGGTCCCCATGGCTTATGCGGCGCAAACCGGCGTGCTGGATAAAAACATGTGGCTGATTTACCTAGCGGTTGTTATCTGGACGGTGGTTTACGATACTTTTTACGCGATGGTTGACCGCGATGACGACTTGAAAATTGGCGTGAAATCCACCGCGATTCTATTTGGTGATCAAGACCGCGTGATCACTGGCGCTCTGCAAATCCTTACACTCTACGCCTTGTATCTGGTCGGCCAAGCCTTTACCTTGGGCTGGATTTTCTACCTGAGCCTTGGTGTAGTCGCTGGTCTATTCGGCTATCAACAATGGCTAATTCGCTTCCGCGAACGCACCGCCTGTTTTAAGGCATTTCTTAATAATAACTGGGTAGGTGCCGCCGTCTTTGTCGGTATCGCCCTCGATTTCGCCCTGAAATAAACACCCCCCATTCATTCTTATCCGTTTTAAGGACGTTCTATGAAATATCATCGCCACGTGGTTGCGCTAGCAATTCCTCTGTTGGGTTTACTGAGCGCCTGCTCAAATAAAGAACCAGAACCCGTTGCTGAGGTCGCCGCGCCTGCAGCCGAAGCGCCCGCCGCCAGCGAATGGACCTATTTGCTAGATGAAAAGATGACCCAGTGGACAAAGTACCTCGGCTTCCCGCTGCCCACCACCGAGATCAAAGATCTGCCCAAAGACGAAAAAGGCAATTACACCCAGCCCATAGGTTTCGATAAGGACGAGCGCGGCGTATTCACCACCAGCATGGTGAATGGCGAGCCTGTTCTTCACGTAACTGGCGAGATTTACGGCAGCGTGCACACCAAACAAGAATTTGAAAATTATCACTTAGTGGTGCAGTTCAAATGGGGCACCAAAAAATGGGAGCCCCGCTTAACCGAACCTTTAGACACCGGCATTCTCTACCATGTGATTGGCGATCACGGCGTGGATTACTGGAAGGCTTGGGCGCTCTCGCAAGAGTTTCAAATTATGGAACACAGTACCGGCGACTGGTGGCAAATCGCCGGTTCGCAAATTGATATCCGCTGCGCAAAAGCCGAAGGCGCCACTGTGCCCATGTATGACCCCAAAGCGCCTTTAATCAGCTACGGCCCCGGCGGTGCAGGCATCACCTGTTTGCGCGGCAAAGATACCGAAAAACCCAACGGCGAGTGGAATACCCTTGACCTCATCACCTATGGCGACAAGAGTTTGCATATCGTCAACGGTGAAGTGGTTATGGCACTCAGCAATTCGCGCTACACCAAGGATGGCCAAGTTATCCCGCTCACCAAGGGTAAAATTTTGCTGCAAAGCGAAGCGGGCGAAGCCTTCTTTAAAGGCGTGAAGATCAAACCGATTACGGGAATTCCGGCAGAATATCAGTCTTATTTTAATTAATGCCTACCCATAAATCCTTGCACGACTTCTTGATGAGCCTGCCCGAAGCGGTATTAGATTACCCCTTCGGGGCAGATATTCATGTGTATAAAGTGGAAGGTAAGGTGTTTGCGATTTACTTCAAGGATGACACCCGCGAGAGCATCAACCTCAAATGCGACCCCATTCATGCGCAAGAACTGCGCGCGGTGTTTAGTGAAGTTACCCCCGGTTATCACATGAATAAAAAGCACTGGAATACTTTGGATTTGACGGGGGACCTCCCCCAAAGCGAAATCCATCGCCAAATCGATCACTCCTACGACCTCATTGTTAAGAAACTCCCAAAGGCCACCAAGCAGCGCTTGCGGATTTTGCATGAGCGCTTGGCTTGGTTGAAGTGACTCAAAAGCCCCACCCCAGCCCTCCCCTTGAAAAGCGGTAGGGGGCAAGAACGCGCTTCGCACAAAACTTATCGCACTGGGAGTCAGCCCCTCCCCGCTTTTCAAGGGGGAGGTTGGGAGGGGGTTTTAGTTGAACGATCTCTTTTATTCAGCCCACAGCCAGTATTCATTAGCAATCATATGAAAGCTGCTTGTTTAAACGCCGTTTTGAACAACACTTCAAGAGTAGCGGGAAAATCTGTAACAAGACGTCCAGAACGCCCCTTACACAACTTCATAGCAATTAAGGACTTCATGATGGAAATAAAACCTTGTGCTTCACTCAAATTATTTGCCTGTGTAGTACTTCTGATCGCTGTTTCAAGCTGCGAAAGTTCCAAAAAAGAAGACGCGAATAACACAAACCCTGCTCCCGTAAAAACTCCCGAAGATGTTGTTTATATTGCAAAACAGTCTGAACTGACACCACCGCCAGCCTTAGATTTTACCCCACCACCAGCCCCAGATTTTAAGCCATCACCAGCCGCTATCCAACATGTGCAAAGGCTTGAAAGCGAAGTAAATGTACCAGTGTTAAAAGCTGACGTGCGGATTGCTGAATATGCTGCACCGCCGCCGCCCAACACCGAAAACTACCAACACAAAGACGAAAGCCCAATAAAAGTTACCGCTAAAGAGCCGGTTTCAACCTTTAGTATTGATGTAGATACCGGCGCTTACAGCAACGTGCGCCGTTTTTTAAAACAAGGCCAACTGCCGCCCAAAGATGCCGTGCGCATTGAAGAGTTAATCAACTATTTCCCCTACGCCAACACCACCAAAAAGGCCGAGCATCCTTTTGGCGTGCAAACCGAAGTAGCACCCGCGCCCTGGAACCCAGATCACCAATTACTGCGTGTGCGTATTCAGGCGATGGACGCCCAAACTACCGCTTTGCCGCCTTCCAATTTAGTATTTCTGGTAGATGTGTCCGGCTCCATGAACTCGCCAGATAAACTTCCGCTGGTGAAAAACACTCTTAAAATGCTCACCAAAAAGCTGCGCGCGCAGGATCGTATTTCGCTGGTGGTTTATGCAGGCAGAACCCAAGTTGAGCTTGAGCCTACGCCCGGCAACGAACACGACAAAATCCTCGCCGCTATCGATAAGCTGGAAGCCGCCGGTTCCACCGCGGGCGAATCTGCCATGAAACTCGCCTACCAAATGGCGCGCCGCAGTTATATTCCCAACGGCATTAACCGCATTTTGATGGCGACAGACGGCGACTTTAATGTGGGCCTTAGCGATATAAACCAACTTAAAGATATGGTGGCAGCCGAGCGCAAAACCGGCATTTCGCTCACCAGCCTCGGCTTTGGGCAAGGCAATTACAACGAATATTTGATGGAGCAGTTGGCGGACATCGGCAACGGCAATTACGCCTATATTGATTCCGCCGATGAAGGCCGCAAGGTCTTAATTGAAGAAATGGCTTCCACCTTCAATACAGTCGCGGCCGATGTGAAAGTGCAAATTGAATTTAACCCCGCGCAAATAGCGGAGTACCGCTTAATCGGCTACGAAAACCGCATTTTGAATGAAGAGGACTTCAACAACGACAAAGTGGATGCCGGTGAAATTGGCGCAGGCAAAACCGTCACCGCTATCTACGAATTAACACCGGTAGGCAAGGCGACCTTGATTGAGCCACACCGCTACGAAAAACCCGCAGCGGATGCCAAAACCACTAAAACAAATGAGCTTGGCTTCCTGCGCATTCGCTACAAAAAACCGAGCGAAGAAAAGAGTATTTTGCTGCAAGAACCTTTGCTGACAAGTAATAGCAAACCCACTATTGAGCAAACCAGCGCCGACTTCCGCTTCGCCGCTAGCGTTGCCGGTTTTGGCTTGAGCTTGCGCGACAGCAAATACTTGGGCGATTACACTATGGATAAACTCATCGGCCTCGCAAAATCTGGCTTGGGCGAGGATGAAGGCGGCTACCGCGCCGAGTTTGTGCGCTTAATGAAAACTGCGCATGAATTATCGCTGCAAAAACCCACCGCCAAAGCGGAATAACTGATTAACCATTAAGGAAATTTATGAGCTTGTTGATTCGCATTTCTCTGGCTGCAGTCTGTTTCTGCTTTGCCCTACAAACCTCAGCGCGTGAAATCGCGCTGACCTTTGATGACATGTCTCTTGCAGATACGGCACTTATGACCGGGGCCGAGCGAACCGACAAGCTGATTAAAGTTTTAAAAGATGCAAAAGTTCCCGATGCACTTTTCTTTGTCACAACCAAAAATATCACCGAGCAAAACAAGAGCCGCCTCACGCAATACACCCAAGCCGGTTTCCATCTTGCCAATCATAGCCACAGCCATTCGTCGGCAGCCAAATTGGGCGTGAATGATTATTTGAGCGATGCCTACAAAGCCCATTTGATTCTCAAGGATTTCGACAACCGCCTGCCTTATCACCGCTTTCCCTACCTGCATTACGGTGCAGACGCGGCTGCGATTGAAAAGCTGCAAGCCGGTTTGGGTGAGCTGGGTTACAAAGATGGCTATGTAACCGTGGATAATTTCGATTGGGCGATCAACAGCATTTTGGTCAAAGCCGCCGAAGAAAAGAAAACCATCGACTACGCCAAAGCCAGCGTGCTCTATGTGGACACCTTGGAGCAAGCCATAGAGTTCTATGACGCTATCGCCCAAAAAACCTTAAAGCGCTCCCCCAAACATGTGCTTTTACTGCACGAGAACGATGCCGCCGCACTCTTCTTGCCAGATTTAATCGCCCGTTTGCGCAGCAAAGGTTGGAAAATTATTTCACCACAAGACGCCTACAAAGACCCTATTGCCAAGCAAAAAGTATTTCATAAGCAAGGTAGAGTTGCCGCAATTGCAGCGAGCAAAGGCGTACCGGAAGCTGAGCTGCGCCATGAGTCCGAGAATATGGAATATCTAGAAGCTTTATTTAAAGAGCGGAAGGTGTTTGAGTAATAAAGAGAAAATGTTACCGCTGGCTGAGAAGCTCAACCAGCGTTAATTGTTTAGCGCCCACCAAAGAGCCTTTTACTTTGGCTTTTGATTAGATAGCCTTTCTTTAAACCAAGCCACCAATTCCGCATCAACCTCCTTTCGATGTTTATTGATGGAGTGGTCATCCCCCTCGTAAATTACGAGTTTGTGAGGGTGTTTTAGTTCTGTCAGTCTTTGATCCATCGCACGGGCTTGGTCAACGTTCACACGCTCATCATTACCGCCATGAAGCAACAATATGGGGACACTCTTCGGAATTTTATCTGCCCACAATATGGCCGAACGCTCTGCTAGGGCGCTCGCCTTTTGAGTGTTGTAGTTTGGAATCCGCTGTTTGTACACCCTTTCCATTTCTGGGCGAAATTGCATCAATGAATGTAAATCAGAGACTCCTCCTACAACCGCGATGGCCTTGAGTTTTTTTGATTGTTTAGCGGCCATATAGGTCATCATGCCGCCACGGCTAAAACCGTACATTCCGATATTTCTGCTATCGGCATATGGGAAAAACTCTGCTAAATCCACCAATTTGAGCACATCATTCAGGTCTTTGCCGCCGAACTCATCCGCACCGGAATTGGGAATATTTTTGATAAATCCACGGTATTGACTGCCCACAACGACAAACCCTTGCTCAGCCATAGGGAAGAAATATTCCAGTATGTAGCCAAATACCGAGGCACCAAAATCACCATTGCCTCCACGGTTAAAAATAATCAGCGGCAACTTGGCTTTGGATTTTTTAGCGGCTGGTTTTTCTTGCGCACCCAAAGCCGGTTTTGGTGCTACATAAAAACCGCGCACCAATACCCCATCAACCAGATAATCGAAGTTTTCACAAACAATAGTGCTTTGATAGTGTTCAAACTTCTTCCGCAACTCAGCCTGAACCTGCTGATTTTCAGGGCGAGCCATGCGTTCTGCCATGCCAGGTTTGCTGGCCATAAATGACCACCAAGTATCAAAAGTGGCGGTGGGTCCACTAAAACAGGAGTTCACATTAAGGAAGTTTTTATCGGTAAGTTCGTTTGCAAAGACGGTAGGGACGAAACAGCAGCAAGCAAGGCAAATTGCCAAGAGTTTTTTCATATCCAGATATTCCTTGTTATTGACGTCAGGTGCGCTGATTTCAGAGATTTTTAATAGTTATACCCGCCCAGCCTAACTCAAGTTAGCGCCAATTTTAAGCGCGGCTTAACGCAAGAGTGACGCAGCCAGAATGGAGCTTTAGAGAATTAACATCGCTTTAGTGAAATTTATGAAAGAAATGTGGCGGTTATCGCCCAAATTGAGTACAAGTGTCACGAATGTGTAACAAACTCTTTATTTAATAGACTTGCAACAATAGCTTCACATTTGAACTCACAGGCAACTCTATGACCGGTCGAAAAATTTTAATCGTTGATGATGAATCCGCTATTCGCGACATGTTGCGCGTAGCTCTGGAAATGGCCGAATACGATTGTATTGAGGCTAGCAATGCGCAGGACGCCCACGCGCTTATAGTGGACGAAAAACCCGATTTGATTTTGCTCGATTGGATGATGCCTGGCACCAGTGGTATTGAACTCGCGCGCCGTTTAAAACGCGATGAAGTGACTGCTGATATCCCCATTATTATGCTCACCGCCAAAGGTGAAGAAGACAACAAGATTCAAGGTTTAGAAGTGGGCGCGGATGATTACATCACCAAGCCTTTCTCGCCGCGCGAATTAGTGGCCCGCTTAAAAGCTGTGTTGCGCCGTGCCGACCCCAAAATTGGCGGCCAACCGATTATCGTTAACGGCTTGTGTTTAGACCCCTCCAGCCACCGCGTGACTATCCACGATCAATCGCTGGAGATGGGGCCAACTGAATATCGCTTAC
>DAOORH010000119.1:0-1629 GCA_035389145.1 Cellvibrio sp. | reverse complement strand
CGCGTGACTATCCACGATCAATCGCTGGAGATGGGGCCAACTGAATATCGCTTACTGGAATTTTTCCTCACCCATCAAGAGCGCGCCTATACTCGCGGCCAATTGTTGGATCACGTGTGGGGCGGCAATGTTTACGTGGAAGAACGCACGGTGGATGTTCATATTCGTCGCCTGCGCAAAGCACTCAGTGTTGATGGCCACGAAGATTTGGTACAAACCGTACGCGGCACCGGCTATAGATTCTCGACTAAAATAGAGGCTTAATAAGCGACTATTTTCTAACTCCCCACTTTGAAAAAGGGGGGTTGGGGGGGATTTCTGTTAGATCGTAAAATCCCCCTAGCCCCCTTTTTCTAAGGGGGGAAACTACTTCTGCGAGGCCACTCTATTGTTTTTGCATGGTTTTAAAGTTGAGCTGCGCCGGCTGCTCATTATTTTTGTCATTTGCGTCGGTTACGGCGTCCTCTTTGGCTTGCAATGGTGGCTGCTGTTCACTGGCTTATGCCTCTATTTAGCGTGGCTGTTTTACCAAATGTATCGCCTCAATAAATGGCTCATTCGCGGTACAGATGAACCGCCAGAATCTAGCGGTTTATGGGGCGAAATTTTTGACAACATCTATAAACTGCAATGCCAACAACGAGCGGAAACGGAAAATTTGCAAGCGGTTATTAAGCGCATTCAAGAAATCACCTCAGCCTTAAAAGACGGCATTATTATTTTGGATTGGCGCGGTCATTTGGATTTTTGGAATCCCGCTGCGCAGCGCATGATTGGTTTTCGCACCAAAGACCAAGGTCAATCCATCATCAACTTCATTCGCGACCCTAAATTCGTAGAGTATTTTGAAGGCGATAATTACGCCGAACCACTGGATTTACAATCGCCGCGACACTCCAGCAAACAATTACAAATTCAAATTACGCGCTTCGGCCAGCAAGAGCGTTTAATTGTCATTCGCGATATCACGCAAGTTCACAACCTTGAACAAATGCGCCAAGATTTTGTGGCCAACGTCTCGCACGAATTGCGCACACCGCTCACAGTGATTAACGGCTATATTGAAACTATTTCCGATAACAACAAAACGCCCACGTGGGAAAAGCCGCTGCAACAAATTTTGCAGCAGGGCAAACGCATGTCGCTGTTGATTAATGATTTGTTGGTGTTATCGAAATTAGAAACTACTGAAGCTGGGCACAATCAAAAAGAATTGGAGTTAGAGCCGCTGTTAATTTCCATTAAAAATGAAGCTGATGCACTGGGTAACGACAAGCAACAAACTATTCGTTTGCAGTGCGATGAGCCCATTCGCATTCTCGCCAACGAAAAAGAAATTCACAGCGCCTTTTCTAACCTCGCCATTAATGCCGTGAAATATACGCCAGAAAATGGCGTGATTGATTTGCATTTGTGGAAAAATGAAAACCATGTTTATTTTTCTGTTACCGACAATGGCCCCGGCATCGATAGCAAACATTTACCGCGTTTAACCGAGCGTTTCTATCGCGTAGACGCAAGCCGCAACAGCGCCACTGGCGGCACTGGTTTAGGCTTGGCGATTGTAAAGCACGTGTTGTTGCGTCATGACGGCGAATTAAAAATCACCAGCGAACTTGGCAAGGGCAG
>DAOORH010000118.1:0-8907 GCA_035389145.1 Cellvibrio sp. | reverse complement strand
TCTCAGGACGTCTTTTTTTATGCCTGAAATTCAGTAAAATCAATAGCTTAAGATCCAACAGCGTCCCTCAACATCTCACACCTTCCCATTACTCACGTATTCCACATTGTATTCCAAGCTTTTTTGAGAAATACTTGGAATACATGAAACAGAGGAGCTTTATTATGGCCAAGGCCACCACACCGCTCAACGATAAACAAATTAAAGCTGCGCAGCCTTCAGATAAAGACTATGTATTATCAGATGGAAATGGATTGCAAATGAGAATAAGAAGTAATGGATCAAAACAGTGGAATTTTAACTATATACACCCAATAACCGGGAAAAGATTGAATATGGGACTAGGGACATACCCCGAGATTTCTTTGGCGACCGCAAGAAAAATGACGGTAGAATCAAGGGCGTTAGTGGCCCAAGGAACAGATCCCAAAGCCCAAAGAGACTCAGAACGACTATTTAAAAAAAGCCAAACAGAAGAAACCTTAATGAAAATTGCGGAGGAATGGTTCGAGCGTAAAAAGGATTCGATCACACCCGCCTACGCGGATGATATTTGGAGTTCATTTGAGCGGCATATTTTCCCAAAAATTGCCAATGTCCCCATTCATCAAATCACAGCACCTCAAGTTATTGCTCTACTTAGGCCGCTGGAAGCACGCGGCAATTTGGAAACAGTGAAACGCTTAACGCAGCGCCTTAACGAAGTTATGACTCACGCTGTTAACAGTGGCGTTATCCACTCCAATCCTTTAGCAGGTATTAAAGCAACTTTTAAAAGACCCAAAAAGGAAAACATGGCCGCTTTAAAACCAGAGGAATTGCCCGAGCTAGTTGTAACAATTGCAAACGCAAGTATTAAGCGCGTCACCCGCTGCCTAATTGAATGGCAATTACACACCATGACTCGCCCTTCAGAAGCTGCCGGAACACAATGGAGTGAAATTGACTTTGATAAAAAAACATGGACGATTCCAGCGGAACGCATGAAAAAGCGCCGCCCGCATCGCATACCTTTGACACCTCAAGCCTTAGCAGTCCTTGAAGTAATGGAGCCCATAAGCAGGCATAGAGAGTTTGTTTTTCCGTCAGACAGAAACCCAAAATCACATTGTAATAGCCAAACCGCAAACATGGCGCTTAAAAGAATGGGGTTTGCTGGGAGACTGGTAAGTCATGGACTGAGATCAATCGCTAGCACCATATTAAATGAACAAGGATTTGATTCTGAGATTATAGAGGCAGCGCTAGCCCATGCTGACGAAAATCAAGTGAGAAGCGCTTACAACCGCGCAGACTATTTTGAGCGTCGTAAGCCAATGATGGAATGGTGGAGCAACCATATTGAAGAAAACGCAAAAGGGTCATTACTATCAACAGGATTTAAAGGTTTAAAAATAGTTTCGGCTTAAACGATCAGTTAAAAAAAATTCAAACATACATCATTTTGGTGAGCCACTTTTGACGTGGCGCAATCACTAAAATGAGGTATGAAATGAGTACAACGTGTCCAAACTGCAACTCTTCTAACATTTCTTGCTCAACCACTGCTAGAAAAACGGGAGCATCGATAGGCGCACTTGGCGGAGCAATTTATGGTTATCGACTTGGCACCTTTTTTGGCCCAATTGGTATGTTTACCGGGACAATCGCCGGATTAATTGGCGGTGCCATCACGGGCTGTCAAGCAGGCCACTCAGTGGGCAAAGGAATTGACGAGTACATCCTCAGCGATTTTCAATGTAACGATTGCCAACAACACTTCAGCATTTAACCAATCAAATCACTTAACGGCATAAATCCCTGAAACCTTTATGGTTTCAGGGATTTATGCATTTTAGAGGGAATAAAAAATGAAAGAGCTTCTATGTCTTCCTGCACATTCACTCTCATCACACATTTCAGAAGATGAGATTATCGATTTGGCAAAGAAAATAGTGACAAAACGATTCACTCGCAGCAACTATTTGACGTCACCCGATGCCACTAGAGAATTTCTTACGTTGTTATTAGTCAGCAAACCAAGGGAACACTTCCTAGTAGTCTTCCTTGACAATCAGCATGGAGTACTTTGTTACGAATCAATATTTGAAGGCACAATTGACGGTGCGACTGTTTATCCTCGCGAGGTGGTTAAATCTGTATTAAACAACAACGCAGCAGCAATCATTCTGGCGCACAACCACCCGAGTGGCGTAGCCGAACCAAGCCAAGCAGATCGCCTTATCACTGATCGAATTGTAAGGGCGCTAGATACAATCGATGTGCGAGTTCTAGACCATTTGATTGTAGGAGGAACATCAACAGTGAGTTTCGCTGAGAGGGGATGGATTTAATAAGCTTCAGTTTCTTATTAAGGCTAGCCACAAACAAGAAATTAATTCAAAAAGCTTCTCAAGGAGAACAACATCAAAAAAATGATCGTGTTTTAAGAATTATTGACACATAAGTCAGTCATCGATTATTTAGCTGTTGGCACTAACAATTTTAGTGGTTTTGCAGGGGTAGGAATGTTGTGATAAAAAGTTACAAGGATGTAGAATTGCAAAATCACACATTATTAATTAAAAAAGGGAAGTATCAAATAAAAATGAAAACCATCATTTTAAAAGCAACAATATACTCAATCGCTCTATTTATCCTAACCGCGTGCCATAACAACAAAGATGAAATATACCAAGCTTATAAATGCTCTCAAGCAGCCCTTGAACTAGGGAAACCTTCAGATGCCAACTCAGCGCTTAGTAGTTCAGACGCTCTTTATCAGAAACTCTTCCTAAATCGCCATGAACTTGAACAAAAAATGGCAGAAAAATTAGGAAAAGAACTTAACTTAAAGAACAGAAGCAATAGCGATAGACTTGAAGAACTCAATAAAATATACAGCACTTCGGAATGTCAGAAGCTGTATAAAAATAGTAAATCATCGATAAATAACAATTTAGAAACTAAAGCTGAAATCTCAGCCCCTGAAGAGAATCAAATAAACGAATCTGGAAAACACAAATTAGAAGAACTATTTTCAAATTTTAATACTTGCGATCATCCAAAAATCGGATACGACATTAGTACAGAAGAAGCCAATCATCCGTACTTTAAAGAAAGAAATATTAAGCCATACAAAGTGGAGCAGAGTTTAGCATTTTATGTTATCGATGATTACTTATTTAAAATGCATGTCTCGGAATTAATTTTACCCGTAACTTGGTCGCTGACCTCAATTACTTTTGATTCACCCATCGACGAAGTGCGTCCAAAACTTAATAAAATATTTGGTGATGGATTCGAAGCGGCCAACGAATCTGAAGCTGGATATAAACCAAAACTTTTACAAAGTCGAGATTCCCCATCCAAAACAGTACTTTACTGTGATGAACCAGAGCAAAATTAACCATGTAAGAAAGTTGTATGCGCCATATATACTTGGTAGCACCCACACTACCAAGTATATATAGCATTTACAGAAGGAGTGCTACGCAGCCAATTTTAAAGATGCGCTTTCTAACTCGCCCTCTATCACCTCGAATAAAGGGCGCTGTCTAATTATCCCAACGACAACTGGCTTGATAAAAAAATTCGCAAGAGCAATTCTGTTGTCTTTATTCGCATAAAGACTCTCCAACATTTTCTGAGTTATGAGGACATTCAAATTACTATTTAGATTTTGAACTTCAGCATCTGTTAGCATAAATATTTTAGCTAAGTACTCTACTTGAACTATTATAATTTCCAGCATTTTAACTTTATCATCTTCAGCCAGTTTATCGCCTATATACTTGGTAACATAGCCTAATGCACTACCCCCTATAATTCCGCCCCCAATTCGCCCAACCACCATCGCTGCTGGCCCAAATGGAGATAGCAATGCCCCTCCCGCAATGGAACCTATAATCCCTCCGACTGCGCTTGACGTAACTACCGCCAAGTTTTTTAAAAACTGAGTTGCCGATATTCTTCCCCGAACCATTTTAATTAAATCAGGCCCAGAAGTTACTGCAATTAATACTGCAGTAGTAACTACCGTTCCTCGTAGAGCCTTATTTACTCCTTCAACACTCTCAACACCCAATCCATTTTTTAATGTAGTTTTTAAGCTACTAGACAAGTTATTTACATCAATATTTGCAAGCGCATTTTGTACACTTGCCAAACGATGAAGCTGTTGTGTACCAATAAATATAATTGTTGTTTTTGTAAACGTACTGCCCGCTTGAACCATCGCACTTTTTAAAGCCTCTTCCTTGTTTTGTGTCTGATAATAATATACCGATGCAGTTATACAGAAACTAATTCCGCCAGCCATTGCTCCAACTACTGCGCCCTCTGCCAGATCGAAAGTAAGGGATTCAACGGTGCCAAACTGCGCAATATTTTTAGCTTGGTCATAGGTAACACCACCTTTCAATATGAGATTTTTAGCTTCTTCTGGATTTGTCACACCCGGCACTTTACCATCTGATATTTTCTGCTGCATTGTTTTAACTGCTTGATCATATTGATCTTTCGGCACTTCCAGTACCATTGGCCTATCTCCATCATAATACCGATAATTACCGTTTTGGCCGTCGAATGCAGAGCCAACACTTCTAGCTCCAGTTGAGCAATACTTTGTTTGAATTAACCTGCCGTTAACCAATCGATCTGCACCATCTTTCGCATTATTTCCACCAACAACCTCAGCCGACTTACCTTGTAACTTGTCAATCATGTCGTTGGCCTTTTCCGCCGCAAACCCATGCCCTTGACCTCCAGCCGCAAAAATCTTGTGGTTCTCATTCCACTGCTGAGCCCCTGCCATCATAACTACACCAGCTGTAGCGCAATTACTAAGAAAATCAACATCAGGTTGACGTTTTAGATCTATACATTTTGATTCAGTATCTTTGCATATCTCCGAACAATACCAATTTTGCAATCGCGCTGTCGTCTCTCGTATTTCAGTTGTTCCACAAGAACAGCAGACATTTAAATGCGACGTATTCTTGTACGAGCTAAAATATTGGCCATCACGAAAACAATAATAACCTCCAAAATCTAAGTGGAATTCAGCGTAATATTGCGCAGCGCTTGCAGGTAAAGAGAGGTGCTTTTCGAGAATATCGGCAATCTTATCTTTCGTAATTCTTATCTCGTCTTCGCACATTTTCTTTATTTTCTTTGAGGATTGCTCGAATATTTCTTTATCAAATAGGTAGGCGTCATCCTTTAAATTTAATTCATGGATTTTTCCATTCAATATATACTTTGCTAATACTGCATCAAAGACTTGTGGAGCTTCTTCTTGAGATAAAAACTCTTGCTGGGATAAGTAACTAGCATATATCTTCGACCTAGACTCATTATTAATATCAGAAATAAGCCTATCAGCAACTTTTGCGGCATTTTCGATCCCCATTGCAGTCACAATAACGATCAACAACATAAATATGGCAGTGGCCCAAAAACCAATTTCAAACCAATTTTGATAACTTTCAACAAGATATGAAAGTTCGAAAAGCGACAGCCCTTCAATAACAGGATTCCACTTGATCGCACTCGTCAATGCAAGTGCGCAGGCAATACATATCAGATTAATGCACAGATTTTTTCTGGAGCTAAAAAAGTCAATCCTAACAGAAAGCACTTCAGCCCTTTCGATTTTGCCAAAAGCTGGAGCTGCAAGCGCAAAAAGCGGGATGAACACCAAAAACTTCCCAGCTTCAAAGTTAAGTAAGTCAAGGCTATCCAACCCGTAAGTATATGCAACCCAAAAAGGCAGCCCCATTCCAATTGCGCAAACAAAAAAAATGCCAAGCTTCTGCAATTTAATTTTTTGACATGCAAATGCAAATACAGCGCCTACAAGCGCGCTAGGCCCGAATACCCAGACAGCCAATAAGCCCAATACTCCCAAGAAAACTACCCAGACAACTTTAGCAATTTTTGCCAAAATCCAGAGTGCCAACACGAAAAGAAACAACCCAATTATTAACTGCACCATAAAGCATCCCTTAAAAATATTTTTATAATAAATTTTTCAATTTATCTATTATCAGTTTATTTGACCTCAAACCGCAAAAAATCAGTTAAAGTTTTTGACTCATTCATTTCATTGTGCGGCACTAACAGATATTTCCAAGGTTTTGAGCCTACACTTTTTGCGTAGTCAGAAGCATGCTGGCACCAGCGGGAAGCCGCTGCGGCTTTCGCTTGTACTTCTGGTGTACCAACATCTACTTGAGCCTTAGTTTCAACCATTAGAATGAACGAATCGGTTTCTGCGACAAAATCAGGGATGTACTCTGGTTGTTCGGTGCCGAGTTTGTAATAAATTTGGAACTGGCCTTTAGCGGGCTTGAACCATTTGCTTGCATTGCGTTCGAGGATGACGGCAAAGCGTCTTTCAGTATCAGAGTCAAATTTTTGAAATGGGTACAAGCAGCGCGAGAAGCCACCAAACAGCATTTGTTTAATTCGCCCGAGTTCGGTTACTGTTTCGCGGTAGTGCGCAGTGGTTTGCCCTGCGCTCACTGTATAGTTACAAGGCTTTAACTCTGTGAATCCACGGCTCACTTGTACTTCATACCCTGTCGCTTTTTCCCAGAAGTGTTGCATCATTTGAGCGTGAATTTCACGCGCAATTAAACGGCGCTCTTTATCCAATACGCTGTGCGTTTCACTTTCTGACAGGTAGCTCAATAAGTGCTGCACCATCTGGCCCGCCAAGTCATACAGCAAATCCGCATGAGTGAAATAATCAATATCATCAAAGTCTACTAATGCATGAACAATGTAATCTTCCAATCGCTGCTCTCTTTCGTTTATCTCAGCAGCAAGTGTTTCTTGTTCATTGGTGTGCAGGTTGTGAATAACAATTTCATGCTCACCGGGCTGTAGGTGAAGCCCAGTAACATCGAGCAGAAAAGGATGGAAGCCCGTTGTTACTTCACCAGTAGGAACCACGGCAATACGCGGAATATCAATGGTTTGTTGAACAACTATTTCTGCGGTTTTAGCCACAATAGATTGAAGGTCAAGCACAGGAGCGGTTTGGTCTGCTCCCTCCAGAAGGTTGGCCTGCATTGGCTTTAAGCGCTCAGTAACTTCTGCCAGAATTTCTTTTTGCACTTGCGGATTTAGCAAGGCATTGCTGGTAGGCACCAAATCGCGTTTAACTTCATATTTACCTATAACCTCCATAACCATGCGCGCAGCCTGTTTCTCGGCTTCAGTCGTAAATACAGGCTTTTCGTAGGTGGAAGCTTCTACCGCACCAGAGCCAGTTGAATTAAAGCCAGTGTTAGCATTATCGGATAACCCCAGTCTTGCTTTTGTACCTGACTCAACTTGCACACTGACTTTTTTATCATCAGCGGTTGGAGCATCAAGAATAATTTGAGCGAGGCGAATCGGTGAATCACTACGATTGGCGTCGTCAATGATTTCCTGAAATTTGTCATGAGCAACAATATTTAATCTATCGACCGCTGCAACGCCAGTGCGCTTTCCATAGGGCAAGCGCAGGCCGCGACCGATAGATTGTTCAATCAAAGTTCTCGCGTTAGCGGCACGTAAGGGAACAATGGTGTACAGGTTGGTAACGTCCCAACCTTCTTTCAGCATATTAACGTGGATCACTATCTCGGTTGGCTCATCGACATTTTCAACAGCCAACAAACGAGTAATCATTTCCTCTTCTTCCGCACCAGAACGACTGGAGTCAACTTGGATTACTTTCCCTTGATAGCGCCCTTCGTAAAACCTTTGCGACTCAATAAGGTCTTTTAATTGGGCTGCATGGGTAGTATCCCTAGCGATCACTAATATAAAAGGTTTAACCACTTTTACATTGTTTTCGCGGGCATAGGTGAGCAATTCTACTTTTGTGGTTTCATGCAGGCGAACACCATCTTCCAACTTAATTTTTTCAATTTCTTCTGGTGTATGCGAAGCAGCAGAAAAGTTTCGCTGTGTGACAACTGCAGGTTCTTTAACAAAGCCATCATCCATTGCACGAGCCAGTGGGTAATCCATCACAACGTTTTTAAAAGGGACTGGGCCACGGTTTGATTCTACAAAAGGGGTTGCGGTTACTTCCAAACCAAACAATGGATTTAATTCGTTAATAGAGCGAACACCTGCGCTGGCTCTGTAACGATGCGATTCGTCCATCAATAATACTAAGTCAGGCAAGTTAGCCAAATGATTAAAATAGCTATCGCCCAACACTTCTTTCATTCGCTTAATACGTGGCTCTTTACCGCCACGAACTTCAGAATTTATTTTAGAAATATTGAAAATGTTAATGCGCACATCACGATCAAATCCCTCTGGCTGTGCATCAATCACCGCACCGGTTTGATCGTAGTTATCACCAGTAATTATTAATGGTGGCTGTTGTGCAAACTCTGCAATGCCCTTGAATACATACTTAGGGGTATTACGTGTAAAGTCAGCAATCAGTTTGTTATAGATTGTCAGGTTAGGTGCGAGCACAAAGAAATTGTTAATGCCATGCGCGATGTGGAGGTAGGCGATGAAAGCGCCCATTAAGCGAGTTTTACCAACACCGGTAGCCAAGGAAAAACATAATGAAGGGAATTCCCGTTCAAAATCTTCCAGCGTATTAAATTGCGCCTTTAATGTCGCCAGAATGGATGCCAGACTTTCTGCGTCATTCCCACGCTTATGGTTGAGCATTTCTGGCGCAGCTTCTAAAGTTGTCACTAACTTTGACAATGATTCTGCCTGTGGTGGGCGCAATGACAGGCGACCACACACATGATGAAAAGCGCGAGCACATTCGAAATTCGTCATTATTGTTCATCCCCAAACAAACCGCCTTGTGCGGGCGCTACCTTTTTCTTCTTAGTTGCTTTCGCAGTGCTTGAGGGTGCATCTGGTTTATCTGTTTCTGCAATAGGTAAGTTA
>DAOORH010000117.1:0-8936 GCA_035389145.1 Cellvibrio sp. | reverse complement strand
CCTCCAAGATTGTAAAGCCAAAACTGCAGGGATTTCTCAATGTTAAATTTCATTGATAATTGGCTTTTGTTGGTGGCGCTCCATGTTCTTGAAAAATTACAGTAAAGTAAAAACAGCGCCATAATAAATTGCTCATTGAATTTGCTGTAGAGAAGCCCAGAAAATTCACCTGCAGTTCCCCAGGGTGGTATTTTTTCGCTAAACGTTTTTATTATTTTTGGTGCCATGTCTTCAATATTGGTGTTGGTTATAAGTTCTGGAATTAAAGGTATGAGTATAAATGCCCACATGCTGAATATGCTTGAGAAAAACACTAATACAATGAGTAGGGGGATAAGAGGCAAAACCCGAGAGTTGAAAATTGCTTCTCTGGGTTTAAATGAAAGTATATAGAGTGACAGTAGAAAGCTAAAAGTAATAGTCCAAAAGTTCCCTGAAAAATAATAGAATGAAAATAGAAATCCCTCTGGGTTGTAGTAGGCTACGGTAGAGAAGATGTGTAATGTTTGGTGTACTATTAGTAAGGAAAGTGCGGCTATAAATATCTTTGAGATAGGAGGCTTTGGGTGATGGTATTCCTTTTTCTCACCCTGAATGAATACGTAGAGTAATAGCCATCCGAGCATTATATAAACATAATTGTTAAAATAGCCAACAACGGCGCCAAACCATGATTGTGAATTTGGTTTAATGAAGGTTCCGTAAAATAGGTCTTCAATGGCAATTGAGTCGTTTAAAATAGAATAGGTCAGTATGGTTGCTGTCGCAGAGAAAAGAATTGATATGATGCACAGCAGAGGCACTAATTCGATTGGGTGCTGTTTATGCCAAGCGTGATTAAAGTAAACGTAGCGAAAGCTCAATAATACAAATGTTCCCAAGGTTGCCATCTGTACACTATTGATAAGCGCGGCATTAAAAACTCCTCCATAAAAATACGCATGCAAGCTGTTTGCATAGATAAAACAAGTCCAACCGATAAAATTACATACCCAAAATTCTATACTGCCTAGAAATAAATTAATTCTGATTTTGTGTGGGTTACTCTTTTCATTCATTCGCAGGATCCACGCTTGTGCTTATTATGATTGCGAGGTGTGTTCGCAAACTGAATAGTGTTCGTACAGCTTATGCGAAATTCTATGCGCTGTCATTATTGACTAAGAGTCTCTTTGATCCCAATTTATATAAGCCTTTTAAATGTTTTGATTGCCGCTCAATTAAAAATGCAGCCGTTCGTCACGCCAACAATCACATACTTGGTTAATTGAATAGAATTGTCCATTAATCGTCAGCAGGCGAATAGAATGACTTATATTAAAATATTTTTTTGAACTGCTTGATAGAAAAAGCGATTTAGGTTTGCTGGGCCAAGCCCATGTTTTCGGAGAAAAATAATGAATATAATTATTTCCAGATTTGTAAAGACAAGTGTTTTTGCCATTTTATTGTTAGGTACGAGTTGTGGTGGTGGCGGGAGTGGGGCATCAACTGAAAGCGTCACCGTAAGTTCACCTATCGTGCAACCGCCTGTTGTACCTCCGCCTGTTGTTATGAAACCTGCAGAACTGAATCCTGATTATAGTGCGGATCCGCAATTGCCAGCGCGCACATCTCCCGACTGGGATAAAGCAGTAGATGCTTCCCGTTTTCTTGCCCAAACCAGCTTTGGGGCGACTGCTAAAGACATCGATTACATTGTCAAAAATGGTAAGTCAGCATGGCTTGAGAATCAGTTCGCCTTGGCACAAACATCGCAGCTGGAATTTTTGGACAAACGATTGGCTTTTTATGGTTTTCAACCGGTACCACCAGTAGCGTATTTTGATGACCCGGATAGCGTATGGGGGCGTTATATTTTGCGTCAAGATATTTGGTGGGAGACTGCTGTATGGGGGCAGGATCAATTACGTCAACGTGTTGCCTTTTCACTTAGTCAAATTTTAGTAGTGTCCCAGTTGGCCTCTGATCTTTATGCCCGTGAGCGCGGTTTTGCTAATTATCATGATATTTTAGCTAGGCACGCTTTTGGGAATTATAGAGATTTATTATTGGACATTAGTTTAAACCCCATAATGGGAATTTACTTAAGCGCACTAAATAACCCCAAGGCGGATGAAAAATTAAATATTCGTCCGGATGAAAATTACGCGCGTGAAATTTTGCAGTTATTTAGTATTGGGTTAAACGAATTAAATAGTGATGGTAGTTTGAAGCTAGATGGCGACGCTAAACCCATCCCTACTTTTGATCAAGATGTTATTAAAGAATTTGCAAGGGTCTTTACTGGCTGGAGTCTATCTGAAACCAACTATTTTGGTGAGTTCGGAACCTATGCACCACCAAAAAGCAATGCAATTCCTATGAAGGCCTATCCCGCATTTCATGATTCTGGGTCTAAACGGTTGTTGAATGGTCAGGTGATTTCAGCAGGTAAAACACCTCGAGAAGATATGGAAGCTGCCATTGATAATATTATGGCGCATCAGAACGTAGCTCCTTTTATCGGAAAAAAATTAATCCAATACTTGGTGACAAGTAACCCCAGCAGCTCCTACATCGAACGTGTTTCAAAAGTGTTCAATGATAATGGTAAGGGTGTAAAGGGTGATATGAAGGCTGTGATTAAAGCAATTTATCTTGATGATGAGGCGCGTACACCGCCGCAAAGCAGCCAGCATTATTATGGAAAGTTAAAAGAGTATCCCTTGTTAGTTTCCGGCTTGTGGCGTGCTTTTAACGCGCAGGGAGTACCCGTAATTCACAATGGAAAGGGATTTAATACCATTCGGTATATGAATGGAACACTTAATGCTGAGCAAGAAGCCTTCTTTGCGCCATCGGTCTTTAATTTCTATCAAAGCGAATACAGTCCGTTGGGGTTGGGGAGACAGAAACTGCTCGCTCCAGAATTTCAAATATTTAACGCAAGCAGCGCTGTGTTGCAGGCCAATCTGTTGGCTAAGATGATTTACCATCGTGATACAAACGATCCGAACTTGTTTAAGGATAAAGATGCCAATCAATCTTGGGGTGCAGCTCTTGGGTGGAATAACCCTCCTGTCCATGCGAAATTAAATTTGGCTGAAGAGATTGCTTTGGCAAACTCACCTGAAAGGCTCGTCGATCATCTAAATCTCCTGCTGACGCAAGGGCAAATTACTGCAGAGGATAGTGCTTTAATCGCGGCTCACATCAGTTTATTAAATGAACCTGTACAGCGTGTTTACGAGGCTGTGTTTTTAATTGCAGTTTCTCCTGAATATGCAATCCAGAGGTAACCGCCATGAATATAATAAATACTAGAAGACAATTTATTAAATCCTTAGGGCAAGGCATATTGGGTGGTGCGGCCGTAGGCAGCGGTCTTATGCCACTGCTAGCAAATGCGGAGATAGGTGCGAGTGAGAAATACAAAGCGTTGGTGTGTATTAATCTAGAGGGCGGTAACGATGCATTCAATATGCTGGTGCCTACAGGCGCTTCGCATTACGCGGCCTATAAAAATGCCAGAAGTAATATTGCCATTCAACGAGACCATTTAACGCCATTGGCAGTGCTGAATAACCTGCCTGAAAGCTATGGTTTGCATCCTGAGTTGCTTGATGTTAGTAAGTTGTTTCATCAGGGTAAAATAGCTTTACTGGGCAATATCGGAAATTTAATTGAGCCTGTGACTAAGGCTACTTACATGGAGCGAAGAGCAAAATTACCACCGCATTTGTTTTCACATAAAGAGCAAGCTGATTATTTACAAACGCTAAATGGCGGTGAAATGGCAACAGGCTGGGCAGGTAGGGTTGCTGAAGCTATGAGTGGGTTCAATATTAACCAACAATTGGCGATGAATATCACGCTCTCTGGCGATAACAACATGCAGCGCGGAAATTTAATTTTACCTTATTCCGTTAAGAATACGGGCGTAAATGCAATTGAAGCTTTTTCTGAAGAAAACCCAGCTGATTTTTCGGCATCACGTGCGAAATTGTACCGTAATTTTCTAAATAGAAACCGCTCACATTTATTGCAAAAACATTATTCTGATATTCAATTGAATGCTTGGTCTATGGCGCAATACGTTTCAGATGTTTTGAAAAGCCAGCCACAATTAGATTTCCCGTTAATGAAAAATTTTAGCGTGAAAGGTTTAGGCCAAAGCCTTGCGATGGCGACAAAACTTATTGCTGCAAACGAAGCATTTCAAATAAAGAGGCAGGTGTTTTATATAAATCTGGGGTCATTTGATACCCACCGCAATCAACTCACTAATCAATCGGCGTTGTTTGCAGAATTAAATCGAGGTTTGGCTGAGTTTTATCAAGCACTAGAGAACCTTGGTTTGGCAGATCAAGTGACAACTTTCACTACATCAGAATTTGGCAGAACATTTACCATGAATGGTAACGATGGCACCGACCACGGTTGGACGAGTCATCATCTGGTTATGGGAGGTGCGGTCAAGGGGCAGCAAATCTATGGCGCCATGCCTCAATTGGAAATAGGAAGCGATGATGATGTTGGTGAGGGGCGATTCATTCCTAGTCTGAGTTTTGATCAATACGCAGCTACTTTAAGCGAATGGTTTGGTGTAGGGAGAGATGATATCGCTGAATTATTCCCATATCTAAAAAACTTTAGCCAAAAAAACCTCGGTTTTTTGAGCTAGCTTTTGATGTTGTGTACAGGTTTTCTGAGATCTAAAGCCTGTGATCCAGTTAGTGAAAGGTCTGGGGTTCTATCACGAAATTGACGCTTGGCTAGTCCCTTTGGCAAGGTCTTCAGCTACACTTGTCGCAGTGTTTGAGTTTTCGCTGGTCAATGTATTGAGATTAATCGTGGTAAAACATCTTCTATTCAGTTTGTTGCTTATCTGTCTGCTGGGCGAATATTGCTTGGCGGAGGAGGTTTTGAATGGAGTTAAAGGAAATGCTAGTGGAGATGTGGGTGTCTTTGAAGTTACTGATTATGAAAAGCATGTACGTGAAATTGCCCTAAAAACGGCAGAAGAAGCTAAGGCCAGAAAAGCACAGGAACGAATTGATCGTGCGCGTGTATCCAATATCAATATTGCCCCCAGTGTAAATACCTCGAATATAAAAAATACTGCTAGTAAAACCTCCTCTGATGCTCAAGTTATAACCAACTCGAATAGCCTTGCTAGTCAAAAGACAGTTACTGGTTCAACTGCTAAATCCCCTGCGGCAGGTAGTGCATTTAGGATTTTTAAATATAAAAAAGATGGCGCGACTATTTTTGCAGATAGTGTTCCTTACAAAACAAAATATGAAGTGATCGTCTACAACAGTTGCTACGCCTGTAGCATTACCTCTAGCGTCAACTGGTACAACACGCGTTTACGTCTTAATGAATTTGCAGACACTATTAATGTTGTTTCAAAACAATACGGTGTGAATCCGGGTTTTGTTCGGGCGATTATTCACGCAGAATCTGCTTTCAATCCGCTGGCTCGTTCACGTAAAGGTGCAATGGGGTTAATGCAATTAATGCCGGGTACGGCTAAGGAAATGGGTGTGATGGATTTAACCAATCCTGAGCAAAATATTCAAGGCGGGGTGAGGTATTTGGCGGGCTTGCTAAAAACGTTTAGCGGTAATGAAACACTTGCGGCCGCAGCCTACAACGCTGGCCCAGGAGCTGTTGCACGCTACGGTGGGATTCCTCCTTACGAAGAAACTCAAACTTATGTTAAGCGCGTAAAAATTTTGGCAGATAGATATAAAAACCAACAGCAACTTGCTATCAACTAACAACCGCCAAATTACTACTAAATTCTATAACTGGTTTTAGTCATGGCTTTCGAAACCAACGTCATTAAACCTTTTACTGGCGCCGGGAAGTTATAGCCGCCTGCACTCAACGCCATATCCGCATGACGTGCTTCATCGCGCAACATCTCTGCAACGACTGCACGGCTTTTTTCATCTTGTGCGGGCAATTCATCCAAATGCTTTTGAAGATGCTGACAGACTTGTTCTTCCGTTGCTGCCACAAATCCCAAGCTAACTTTATCGCTCACCAAACCCGCGCCGGCGCCAATCGCAAACGAAAGGCCGTACCACACAGGGTTTAGCAAACTGGTGTGGCTGCCTAGCGACTCAATACGTTCTTGGCACCAGACTAAATGATCCACTTCTTCAGCCGCAGCGTGTTCCATCTCTGCGCGTACGTGGGGTAATTTGGCGGTTAAGGCTTGGCCTTGGTAGAGCGCCTGCGCGCAGACTTCGCCGGCGTGGTTTACGCGCATTAACCCTGCGGCATGGCGTGCTTCTTCTGCAGATAAATCGCTGTCTTGAATCTTTTTGGCTGGCGATGGACGTTCAGACGATTGTTGCCCACCTGAGAGGGTGCGCAAAACATGATCGGCTTGGGTGATGAATTGATCTATGGCAGTGAGCTGGCGCATTATCGGTAGTCTCTTTGATGCTAATGGCGCGATTGTAACAAATAATACGAGTGAGGCTTTGTTTGAGATCAGATTTTCAACAGTCTGCTAGAATTCGCTTTTGTGGCAACATAAAATTCCTATTCAATTAATGTAAACGGAGAGGTACAGGTGCAGGACGTAAACGAAATAAAGCTGTTATTGGATTCCCGTATTCCGCTGGTGGTGATTGAAACCTTCGAGGAAAAGAAAGCCTTGGATGTGCTCGCCATGGTCGCGAACAACCAAGGCCGCGATCTGCATCGCTGGTCGGTTACCGATGGCTTATCGCGCATTAATTTTGGCCCGCAACTTGTGCCCAAAGGCAGCGACCTCAATCAAATTGAAGAAGCACTAAAACATATTAAAAGCCAAACCCAGCCCGGCGTTTATGCGCTCTGTGATATCCATCCATTTTTAGAAAGCCAACCGCAAGTGGTGCGCCTGCTAAAGGATATAGCGCTCAATCACTTTGCCATGCCACACACATTGGTGTTTTTAAGTTATCAATTGCGCTTGCCGCCTGAACTTACACGTTACAGCAGTAGCTATTCGCTTGCCTTGCCGAGCGATGAAAAAATTATGGAGGTGATTCGCGAAGAGGCCAAAGTTTGGTCCGATAAACACCGTGGCGCACGCGTAAAAACCGATAATATCACGCTCAAAAAATTAATGAATAATTTGCAAGGCTTAAGCGTGAGCGATGTGCGCCGTTTAGTGCGCATGGCGATTTGGAGCGACGGCGAATTATCTGAAGTGGATGTGCATGGCATCAATAAAGCAAAATTTGCCTTGTTAGATATGGAAGGCGTGATGAGTTTTGAAGCCAACGTAAAAGACTTCTCGCAAGTGGGCGGTTTACACAATTTAAAACGTTGGTTAATTACGCGGCGCGATGCCTTCATCACTGAAGATAGCAAGCTCGATATGCCTAAAGGTATTTTATTATTGGGTGTACAAGGTGGCGGTAAAAGTTTGGCCGCAAAAGCCGTTGCTGGTTTGTGGGGCTTAGCGCTGTTACGTTTAGATATAGGTGCGCTCTATAATAAATTTCACGGTGAAACCGAACGCAACTTACGTGAAGCCCTGAAGCTTGCGGATGCAATGTCACCCTGTGTTATTTGGTTGGATGAAATTGAAAAAGGCATGGCGCAAGACGGCAATGACAACGGCGTATCCCAACGTTTATTGGGTACCTTGTTAACTTGGATGGCCGAACGCAAAACCAAAGTCTTTATTGTCGCCACCAGTAACGACATTACTAAACTGCCGCCCGAATTAATTCGCAAAGGTCGTTTGGATGAAATATTTTTTGTAGATTTACCGGATGTGGAAGTGCGCAAAGATATTTTTATTATCCACATCAACAAACGCAATATGGTCGCCAGCGAGTTCGATGTGAGAAAACTCGCTAATGCAACCAACGGTTTCTCCGGTTCGGAGATCGAGCAAGCCATAGTTGCCGCACTCTACACCGCAGCTGCCAATGCACAAAAATTATCAACCGATATTCTGTTGCAAGAAATCCTCAACACCAGCCCGCTCTCGGTGGTCATGGCAGAACAGATTGCGCAGTTAAGATTGTGGGCTGCGGATAGGACGATACCAGCCTAATATTTTTTTAAACCCGCGAACCGAAATCCATTTTTTACGCCTCTTAATTGTGTGTACGAGCCTGTTGCTTGTACTTTTATTTTAGGAGAGGCAAATGTTTTATCGCAAAAATGTTCCGAGTTGGGAACGAGGGCTTCGTGCGCTGGTGGGAATTACTACTATGGCTTTCGGTATATGGGGGATGCAGACTTCATTGGTAAGTTATTTAATTATTGCAACTGGTCTAACAGCGCTCTTAACGGGGTTTGTAGGCTTTTGCCCTATGTGTGCCATGGTTGGGCGTAAATTGGACACTGAGAAAAATTAATGAGTCATCATGATTCGCGCTTTGATCCTACTTTGCTTGATGCGGCCTGTAAGGGTGACAGGGAAGCTATTATTCAGCTGCTTACCATTGCGCAACCTGATATTCGTCGTTACGCAAAAGTCAGTTGTAAAATACAGGATGTAGAAGATGCAGTGCAGGAATCTCTGTGGTTACTCTACAATCGTATAGGCACTCTGCGAGCGCTAAGTTCGTTTTCGGGATGGTTGTTTGCGATTGTTAAGCGTGAGTGTATGCGGATTCTTCGCAAGGCTATGATGAAAACTGAGGATATTAGCGATATGGGTGATGACCCTCAGCTTGCGTATAGTCACCAGCTGGAATTGCGAAGGGACATATCGCGAGCTATCCAGTCTTTGCCAGAGCATTATCGCGAGGTGGTGTTATTGCGCGATATTGAAGAGTTGTCGGTGAATGATATAGCGCAGGTTTTGGATTTAACCCGAGAGGCAGTGAAGGCGCGGTTACATAGAGCGCGAGCCATGATGCGAGAATATTTACTGGATTAATTAATTCTCACTCCTAAGTCAGAACTTGGGAGTGAGAGTATTTTTT
>DAOORH010000116.1:0-8957 GCA_035389145.1 Cellvibrio sp. | reverse complement strand
TATCTTGGTGGATAGCCAAGCTAACATTTGGCTAGGAATGGAAGAGGGAATTTTTCATATTGACTGGGCAACAAAACAACATCGGCTATTTGTGCCCAATCCAAAATCTATCGCCGATAACAGCATTAGATCTCTCGCGCAGGATCACAACGGCAATATTTGGGCGGGTAGTGATCATGGCGTCTATCGTTTGAATCCTGAAACAGGGATTATCAAGCATTACAAAAATAACCCAAACGATCCCTACAGTTTGTCCAATAATATTTTGCGTCAAATTTATATAGATAAAAAAGGTTGGGTTTGGGCTGGCACCGATGGCGGAGGCCTAAACCTCTACGACGAACCCAAGGATCGCTTTCTTCGCTTTATGCATCAGGATGGTCGCCCCGGTTATTTAAGCAGCAATTCCATTCGCCGCATTTTTGAAGACAATATTGGCGACTTTTGGGTGGGTACTTATCCCTCGGGAGTCAATGTTTACGATCACTCCACCTCGGCTATTCGGGTTTATAAAAAAGAGTCGAACCTAGAGCGCGGTTTGCTCGACAACAACGTTGAGGCTATTGAAGAAGATAAGGACGGCAACCTATGGTTAGGTGCGGGTGGTATTACTCGTATCAATCGAAAGGACGATACGTTTACACATTATCAATACACTGGTGGTAATGATTCGCGCGTATCAACCAAGTCTATTTTAAATGGCGTGATAGATTCGGATGGTGAGATTCGATTTGGTTCTTGGGCGCATGGCATCAACATTTATAACCCTGAAAAAGATCTTTTTGAGGAGGTTCCCACCGATTCTACGCTCGCTAAGCGCGGAGAAAAAACCAGTAATCTGTTTAATGACCATATGGTGTGGAGTGTTTACGAAGACAAGCAAAAAAACTTATGGATGGGGACGCACTCCAACGGGTTAACTAAATTCGACAAAAAAACGGGCCGCTATACGTTTTATCCACCCGATACCAATAATCCCACTGCAATTTCTACTACGGTTGTTTGGATTTCATTTGAAGATTCCAAGGGTCGCTTTTGGGTAGGTACCGCGAAAGGCCTGAATTTAATGAATCGCGAGCAGGGCACCTTTAAACAATATTTACCCAATCCCGATAATCCACGCAGTCTTGCGAACGATTCTGTACTTTCTATTCACGAAGATCAAAAAGGCCGCTTGTGGTTTGGCACAGATGCAGGCTTGCATCTTTATCATTCGGAAAGCGATGACTTTACGGTTTACGATACTAAAAATGGATTTGTGAATCAGGGTATTCGCGCTATCACCGAAGATCAGCAAGGCAATTTGTGGTTGGGCACTAACAATGGTGTTGTTATGTTTAATCCTGACAACAACACGGTTAGAAATTACACCCGCTACAACGGCGATTTAATTGGTGGCATTGCCACTGGCGCAGCACTGACCACCCGTGACGGTGAGATTGCGTTTGGAACTCGAAATGGTCTTTATATTTTTAACGCGAATAATTTATTGATTAACGAAAAAATCCCACCGGTAGTCTTAACGGATTTTAGGATTTTTACGCTAAAAGTTCCCATTGGTGGCTCCGAAAATATTCTCACTAAAACCATCAACCAAACTGAAGAAGTCATTTTAGATTACACCAAATCCATGATTGCGTTTAGTTTTGCGGCTTTGAATTATCGCGACCCAGAAAAAAATCAATACGCCTATAAGCTTGAGGGCTTTGATGATAATTGGCGCGAAGTTGGCAACCAGCGCACGGCGCTTTACACCAACTTGCCTGCAGGTAATTATCAATTTCGGGTTAAAGCCAGTAACAATGATGGCGTTTGGAATACCGAAGGTCGTAGCATTAGCTTGATCATTCTTCCGCCGCCTTGGAAAACTTGGTGGGCCTACTGTATTTACGTATTAATTTTCTTAAGCCTGTTGTTGTTTTTTGCTTACACGCAGCACAAGCAAGTGCTTATTGAGCGCAAGACCAGTCGCGAGCTGGAAATAAAAGTTGCTGAGCGTACCGCAGAGTTGCAGCACAAAAATGAAGAGCTGGGTGAGGCATATAAACAGTTAGAGGCAATTAGCTTGTCAGACCCTTTAACGGGGTTGAGCAATCGCCGTTATTTACAAAAAATAATGCCCATGGATATCGCCAAAGTTCAGCGCGAATACGACAATAAATTTTCTAAACTACCACGCAAAACCCAATCGCCCGATCTCACTTTTTTCATTTTAGATGTGGATCATTTTAAATCCGTTAATGATGTGTATGGTCACTCCGCTGGCGACTTGCTGTTAATACAGTTGTCGGATCTTTTAATGAAAGTATGCCGTGAATCGGATTGCGTCGTGCGTTGGGGTGGAGAGGAGTTTTTAATTGTCAGCCGTTTCGCTGATCGCGTAGAAGCGCCCTTAATGGCCGAACGCATCCGCAAAAGTATAGAGAAGCACGATTTTGTACTGGCCGATGGAAAAGTGTTGAAAAAAACCTGCTCCATTGGTTTTGCCTGTTTTCCCTTTTTACCTAACTACCCGCTGGAATTATCTTGGGAGCAAGTGATCGATATTGCTGATCACGCGCTTTATGCCGCTAAAAAATCTGGCCGCAATCGCAGTGTAGGGCTTGCCGCTGGTGAAAATACAATTCAGGACAATTTGCATTACCGCATCACTAGAGATTTGAAGTTTATGATTCACAGAAATGAGTTAATCGTAATATCTTCAGATCATGAGGTCTTGGTGTGGGATTAGCCTTAACTCGGAATAGCTTTTTTAATGTCAGTTAGATAATTGAGCTGTTAAGCTGGCGCTCAGTGTTCTCTGGTTAGATTAGCGCTCAGTAACTTGGAAAGCGACGAGCTCGCGCGCCGAATCACATACACATGGCTTTCTCCTCACTTCCCTATCGGATAATTTATGAGCTCTTTCGAGAATGCCGCTCCAGATCAAAAAACGCCTGTATTGAAAGTAGATGCACTGCAAAAAGCAATATTCAATAACCCCAATTTCTCCTATGTCGCGACTGATCTGCTGGGTGTCATTCAGATCTTTAACGTTGGTGCAGAAAGTATGCTGGGATACCGAGCTGCTGACGTTATTAATAAAATTACGCCCGACAGTTTGGCTGACCAAAGTGAGCTTATTACACGCGCAGCGGCGCTCAGCGTGGAATTGGGAGTGACCATTGCCCCTGGTCTTGATGCCCTCATCTACAAAGCCTCACGCGGCATAGAAGACATTGTAGAACTAACCTATATTCGGCCAGATGGCACGCGGTTTCCGGCCGTGGTATCGGTAACCGCCTTGCGTGATGAGCAGGAAGAGCTTATTGGCTACCTGTTTATCGGCACCGATAACACCGCGCGTAAGCAAGTTGAGCTCGCTCTCGCGCAGAAGCATATTGAACTCGAAAGTGCGCGCGAAGCAGCCGATAAAGCGAATTCGGCCAAATCCGAGTTCTTGTCAAACATGAGCCATGAATTGCGCACACCCTTGAATGCGGTGCTGGGATTCGCCCAATTAATGGAGACCGCAACGCCCCTACCAACACCTGCACAGAAGCTATCGATTGAGCAGATATTGAAAGGTGGCTGGTACCTATTGCGCTTGATCAATGAAATTCTCGATCTCGCGCAGATAGAATCGGGGAAATTGGCGATGGTGCAAGAAACTGTCAATTTATCGGAAGTCTTGCTTGATTGTCAGGTAATGATCTTGCCTCAGGCCGATGCGCGTGGAATTACGATTCGTTTCCCCGAGGAGGCGAGTCGGTTTTATATCGACGCTGACAAAACCCGCATCAAACAGGTGATGATTAACCTGCTGTCTAACGCGATTAAATACAATCAATCTGAGGGCACGGTTACAGTCGCGTGCGCCATCACGCCTGAGCAACGGATGCGAGTCAGTGTTAGCGATACCGGGCACGGCTTGGCGCCGGAGCTGGTGAAGCAGTTGTTCCAGCCCTTTAATCGGCTGGGGCAGGAAGCTGGCATCACTGAAGGCACGGGTATTGGCTTAGTGGTAACCAAGCAATTGGTGGAGCTAATGGGTGGTGTTATAGGTGTGCAGAGCGAAGTTGGTGTTGGGAGTACCTTCTGGTTTGAGTTGCCTATGGCGGCAGCACCGGTCATTGGCGACAGCGGCACAGCTTTAAAAGTGCACCACCTGCGCGATCTTGAGCATCACCCGCAGCGTAGGCTGCTGTATGTAGAAGATAACCCTGCCAACTTGAGCTTGGTTGAACAATTGATTGAGCGCCGCAGTGACTTGAAAATGTTGGCGGCTACCGATGGTTTAAGCGGGTTAAGAATGGCGCGTGAGCGGCTACCCGATCTTATTTTAATGGATATAAACCTGCCCATTATGAGCGGGCTAGAAGCCATGCGGTTGTTGAAGTCTAGCGCTGACACGGCTCATATCCCGATTATTGCGTTGACGGCAAATGCCGTGCCTCATGATATAGAGCTGGGATTAACGGCCGGATTCTTTCGCTACTTGACCAAGCCCATCAGAATCGACGAGTTTATGAGCGCTATCGATCTCGCTCTCGATCTTGTAGATGAGCGTGATGAGCAGTAACTGCCTTGTATAAATTGTTGTTAGATAGGTTTAGATATTAACCTTGCATTACCCTAAAAGGCCGCACTCGCGGCCTTTTTGACTCGTACAGGATGGTGAAGCTTACTTGCAAATGACTCAAGGAATGTCTGGATCAAGCAGCTGCGCGCGGATTTCAATAATCTTAGGCAGGGCGATTTGAAAGGCGGCTACCAAATCTGGGTCAAATTGCTTGCCTGATTCGGCGACTATGTAGTTGGTAGTATCTTCAATTGTCCAAGGTTCTTTGTAGGGGCGTTTGCTGGTGAGCGCGTCGAATACATCGGCGAGGGCGACTATGCGTGCCTCCAGTGGAATGGCATCGCCAATCAAGCCTTGCGGGTAGCCCTTCCCATCCCATTTTTCATGATGATAAAGCGCAATACGACTTGCCATTTGCAGCAGTGTGGAATTGTCATCGCCGATGATTTCTGCCCCAACTTGTGCGTGGGTCTTCATGATCTCCCATTCATCGGGGGTGAGCTTGCCGGGCTTTTGCAAAATCGCATCGGGGATGCCCATCTTGCCCACATCGTGCATGGGTGCGGCATTGAATATCTCCTCGGCATCTGCCACTCCTATGCCTGCGGCCAGCGCGATTTCACGCGCGTAGTGGCTCATACGGATGACGTGTAATCCGGTTTCGTTGTCTTTGTATTCGGCGGCGCGCCCAAGGCGTTGGATGATTTGCAAGCGTGTTTCGCGCAGAGTTTCGGCGCTCACCAGCGATAGCTGGGCTTTGACGCGCGCGAGCACAATGGGCGCGCTCACGGGTTTGGTAATGTAATCCACGCAGCCCACCGCAAAGCCTTCAGTCTCATCGCGGTCATCAGCAAGGGCGGTGACGAAGATAACGGGAATGCCTTGGGTATCCGGGTTTTGCTTGAGTCGTTGGCAGGTTTCCAGCCCTGTGAGGCCAGGCATCATAATATCGAGCAAAATCAGCTGTGGTCGTTCGGAGTAAGCGAGTGCTAATGCCTTCTCGCCATCGCGGGCAAAAATCAGTTGGTAGTCTTGCTGCAATATTTGGCGCAAGACCTGCAAATTCAGGGGTTCGTCATCGACGACCAAGAGTGTTGGGCGGCTATCGCGATGTAGGATCATGGTGCTTCTTTTATTGCCTCCGGTGCTTTTGTGACCTCTGGTGCTCTTGTATCTTCAGGTGCTCGTGAAACCCAATCTGCCGTGTTTATCCACTGTTCCAGCAGGGCGCTTGCGGCATCAAAATCAAATTGATCGAGTATGTTTTCCAGTTGTGACCAATGTGCGGTGGATATCAGTGTTTTTAGCTGCCCAAGACTTTCGTCATCAATTGCTGAGTGTTGGCAGGTAGTGGCGATACGCTGGAGCAGGGTGATGGGTACCTGACGACTGCCTTCGCTTGCGTGTGGCGTAGCGGTTAAACGGGTGCGAATTTGCGCTTCTAGCTCTACGTCTGCCATCGCCAGCGCGAGTGCTGCCAATTCTGGCAGTTGCGGCGTTTGGCTCTGCTCTATGCTCGCTAGAATCTTCGTCACTTGGTTAAGGCCAAGATTGGCTGCGGCACCTTTGAATCTGTGTGCGAGCGCTTGGCTTTTGCTGTCGTTCTCCTGCAAAGGATTGCGTTTGAGTTCCTCGCAAAATTTGGCGATAGCTTTGTAGAGGCGTTCGCTATCGCCCCAGCGTGCTTCGGCAGTCGCAATATCAATAACCGCATGCAAAGCGTTTGGTGTGGCGGCTTCTGGCGCTTCTTGGTTCGGTGTATCCACATTCAAGCAGCGGGCAATCTCGCCATAGAGCACGGCTTTGTCGATGGGTTTGGAGGCAAAACCATTCATACCTGCGCTATAGGCGTCTTGCCGGTCTTGCGGGAGTACACTGGCGGTGAGCGCGATAATCGGCGTTGGGCTGCGCTGTTGTAGCCTTTCCCAGTCGCGGATAATTTTGCTGGCTTGTAAACCATCCACATCGGGCATTTGGATGTCCATGAGGATGAGATCGAAGACTTCCTCCTGAAATTTCGCCCAAGCCTCTAGGCCGTTGCTCGCGCTCCGCACTTTGTGGCCATCACGGGTGAGCATCAATTCCAGCACTTCAATATTCTGCGGTACATCGTCGGCAATCAGGATTTTAAGTGGTGGAAGTTCGGTGCTAACCGCTTTTTCTGGCCGGTCATTGGCGTCCGCAGGTGTTAATGGCAAGAAAATAGTAAAGCAGCTGCCGTGCCCTTCGCGGCTGGTTACCTTGATACTTCCGTCCATCAGCTCAGTGAGTTGGCGGGCGATAGTGGTACCCAAGCCGGTGCCACCAAAGCGGCGCGCCATAGAGGCATCGGCTTGGGTAAAGGGGGTGAAAATATGCTCGATACGGTCAGCGGCTATGCCTATACCCGTGTCGATAATTTGCAGTTGTATACCCTCTTTGCTGTTATCGACTTTTAGGCGTACTTCGCCTTGCAAGGTAAATTTAATGGCGTTGCCGAGCATATTGATGAGTATTTGACGAATACGAAGCTCATCGCCGCAAACATAATTGTGCGTTTCAGGTGGGTAGTCCAGATGTAGGCTTAAGCCTTTTTTGTCGGCTTGTAGCTGCAATTCAGCGAGTATTTGCTCGCACAACAACTTGAGTGAGAAGGCGCGATTATCCAGCTCTAAGGCGCCGCGCTCTAGTTTGGCGGTATCCAGAATATCGTTCAGTAATCCCAGCAGTGAACGCGCTGATTGGCGAACCGTCTGCATGTGTTTGTGCTGCATGGGGTTGAGCGGCGAGTCGATCAAGAGTTCGGTAAAGCCAATAATGGCGTTCATGGGTGTGCGGATCTCATGGCTCATGTTGGCGAGGAACATGCCCTTGGCAATAGCCGCTTGTTCAGCGCGATCTTTAGCGATCAGTAAATCTTGCTCCATGGCCTTGCGCTCAGTCAGGTCGATGGCGACTTTGAAGACTTTCCACGGCTTGCCATTAACATCCAAAATCGGGTTGTAAGCGGCTTGAATCCAGACCAAATTGCCTTCGCGGCCAATACGGCAAAATTCACCGCTTTGGAAATTGCCCTCGTTGAGATTGCGCCAAAAGACTCTGTATTCGTCGCTGTCGGCCTCCTCGCGCGAACATAACGTGCGGTGATGTTGGCCAATCAGCTCTTGTTTAGCGTAACCCGTTAGGCGCAAGAAATTATCGTTCACGGCGATAATCTTGCCGTTCATATCAAACTCTGCCACTGCCAGCGCCCGCCCAATGGACTGCACTACGCCTTCAAACTCTTTGGCGCGGCGAATTGAATCGGTAATATCGATAATGACCCCGTCAATCCATATCGCCTTACCTGTTTCGTCGTAAACGCCGCAGGAGGTTTCTGACACCCAATGTTCAGTGCCATCGCGATGCGTAATGCGGTATTCACAGTGAAACGAGTGCTTGTTGCTGAGGGCAGTTTGTAGTTGTTTGTCGATGCGCGCCATATCATCGGGGTGAATAACATCGCCTAGATGAATTTGATCAGACATAAAGTCTTCGGCTTTCCAACCAGTCACGCGCTCTACCGCATCGCTGATAAAAATGGTGCGCCAAGGCGGTGCCAATTCACAGCGGAAGGTAATCCCCGGCATATTGCTGATCAGGCTGCGGTATTGTTGTTCCCGCTCGCGTAAACGCGATTCGCTACCTTGGAGTTGGCTGTAAAGTTGACGGTAGCGCAGCAGCAAATTGCCCGCAAGCGCGAATACGCTCACCGCGACAGTCATTGCCGTAATGATGGTGGCGAGGAAAATATGGTTCTCGGTAGCGCCTTGCGTACTATCTGCGACCCCAATAAAACGCGCTGCCTCCATACCGGTGTAGTGCATTCCGGCAATTGCCAAGCCCATCACGGAACTGGCAAGCAGGTTTTTTTGAAGGCGGCTCAACCATGTTTGTTCGCGCAGCCCAAAACGAATCCATAACGCGAGTATCGCCAGTAATACGGCTACTAAGATTGAAAGACCGAACCACCAAGGGTCATATTTCAGGGCGACATCCATGTGCATAGCCGCCATGCCGGAATAGTGCATGGTGCCAATGCCCGCGCCCACCAAGACCCCGCCCAATAACAATCGCTGCCGGCTAATGGCTTCGCTCGATAGCATTTGCAGCGCAACCCAAGAGGCAAATACCGAAGGCGCCATAGAACCGAGAGTGATCAGTGGGTCATAGTGCACATGGTCGCCAATGCGAAATGCAAGCATGCCGATAAAGTGCATGGACCAAATGCCACCGCCCAGCGCGAGCGAGCCGGTAAGCAGGGCAATTTGTGCATGCAGGCCTTTAGGGGCGCGGCTCGCCATAGCGGCAATTTGCAGGCCGATATAGGAAGAGCCTATAGCAATGAGGATAGAGAGACATACCAGCCAAGGGTTGT
>DAOORH010000115.1:0-8998 GCA_035389145.1 Cellvibrio sp. | reverse complement strand
CGGTGGGTTTAATGTCTTTGGGTTTTATGTCCTTTGGCGGCATCAATCTTTAACCACGGGAAGCAGACGTTATGATGAATCTAGAAATTATCCTTGGTATTTCGCTGTTTACCTTAATTGTATTGGCCTTAGTGGTTGTCATTCTATTTGCGCGCGCAAAATTCGTGAGCAGCCAAGATGTCACTATCACTATTAATGGTGAAAAAGATATTACGGTGCCTGCGGGCGGCAAACTCTTACAAACACTTTCTGCCGCTGGTTTGTTTTTGCCTTCGGCCTGCGGCGGCGGTGGAAGCTGCGCGCAATGTAAATGCATTGTAAATAGTGGTGGCGGTTCCATGACGCCAGCGGAGGAGGGCAACTTCACCAAGCGTGATGCCAAAGAAGGCTGGCGTTTATCTTGTCAAACTCCCGTTAAACAAAATATGCAGATTCACGTTCCCGAAGAAGTCTTCGGTGTAAAACAGTGGGAATGCACGGTTGAATCTAACCCCAATGTGGCGACTTTTATTAAAGAGCTCACGCTGCGTTTGCCGGATGGCGAAAGCGTTGATTTCCGCGCGGGTGGTTATGTGCAATTGGAATGCCCACCTCACCACGTAAAATTTTCTGATTTTGATGTTGCACCAAAATATCGTGGCGACTGGGATCATTTTGGCTTCTTTAAATTGGAATCCACGGTAGAAGAACCTGTAGTGCGTGCTTATTCAATGGCGAACTATCCCGATGAGAAAGGGGTGGTGAAATTTAATATTCGTATCGCCACACCGCCGCCCAAAAGCCAAGGTTTGCCCTGCGGAAAAATGTCGTCTTATGTGTTTAATTTGAAACCAGGCGACAAGATAAAAGTCTACGGCCCCTTTGGTGAGTTCTTTGCCAAAGACACAGATGCAGAAATGATTTTTATTGGTGGTGGTGCGGGTATGGCACCAATGCGTTCGCATCTTTTTGATCAGTTGCGCCGTTTAAAAACCAAACGCAAAATTTCATTTTGGTACGGAGCACGCTCACTGCGCGAACTCTTCTACAAAGAAGATTACGATGAACTGCAAGCCGAGAATGAAAACTTCAAATGGCATATCGCCCTGTCAGACCCACAACCAGAAGATAACTGGGAAGGTATGACTGGCTTTATTCATAACGTACTCTTGGAAAATTATTTAAAAAATCACCCCGCACCCGAAGACTGTGAATTCTATATGTGCGGCCCACCGATGATGAATCAGGCTGTTATTAAGATGCTCAAGAGTTTAGGTGTTGAAGATGAAAATATTATGCTGGATGATTTTGGTGGTTAACTAAGTTATTGAGGTATTTATGGCGTTAATCATCGTTTCATTTTTTGTGCTGCTCAGCGTCGTTTGCCTAATGGCAATAGGCGTGATGTTTGGCCGCAAGCCTATTGCAGGTTCTTGCGGCGGAGTAGGGGCAGCACTGGGTGAGAAAGATTACGTGTGCGAACTTTGCGGCGGGGATGAAGCAAAATGCGAAGAAATTAAATCACAAGTACAGCCATCCTCAACTCCCTTCACCAATGCATCTCCCCGCCCATTTCAATCTGATCGCTCTGAAAAATAGTAGTGCTGACCAAGTACGGAGTGGGGCACACCTAAAGCGAGGAATGGTGCGCCCTATTTTTAGGCGCCTATGTTTATTTGGCGCTCATGAGCGATGTCACAGCTCCATGCGCGGAACGCTGCTTCTCATTATGCGACGTTGGAGGTGTTGGGTTTAATTTGCAGATCTGCTTCATAAAAACCCCCTCAACAATTGAGCGTCTGCAATATTGGCTACTATTTTTTATTAATGTCCTACACTGAAGGTCGATATTCATTCTTGTGGTGTTTGGCACTGTAATTGGGGCTAGGTCTTATTCATCAAATAGGAATCTACTGGAAAATGAGGTCGTTGCGCGGGTAAATTTCGGTTAACTTGTATGACAATATTATCTAAAAGGGTATGATTGCTAAGTTATCAAGAGCGGGTAACTGCTGAATAACAATAACTTCTTTAGGAGAAATTCTATGATTAAAACGAGTTTAAAGCTGATAGTGGCGGCCTGCAGTTTGGTTGCAGTCAGCACATTTGCGGCAAATCAAGTTGAGGTTTCAATTGACGCTAAAAAACCGGGGCCGATCATCAACAAAAATGTGTACGGTCAATTTGCCGAGCATTTGGGTGCCGGTATTTATGGTGGACTTTGGGTTGGCCCGGATTCAAAAATCCCTAACACCAAAGGTTGGCGCAACGATGTTGTTGGCGCGTTAAAGAATTTAAAAGTGCCTTTGGTGCGTTGGCCGGGTGGTTGTTTTGCAGATGAGTATCACTGGCGCGAAGGTATTGGCCCACGTGATCAACGCCCTGTAAAAGTGAATACTAACTGGGGTGGCGTAGAAGAGAGCAACGCCGTAGGTACTCACGAATTCTTCGACTTAGCTGAAATGCTGGGCGCTGAAACCTATGTGAATGGCAACCTCGGTACAGGTACACCACAGGAAATGGCTGAGTGGTTGGAATATATGACCGGCGAGGGGAAATCCACGCTGGCTGAGTTGCGTCGCAAAAATGGTCGCGATAAACCTTTCCGCGTGCATTACTTTACGATAGGTAACGAGGCTTGGGGCTGCGGTGGCAATATGTCGCCAGAGTACTACACCAATCTTTATAAGCAATATGCCGCGTTTCTGAAAACCCCCAAGGACAATACTCCCAAATTAGTGGCAAGTGGCGGCACCACAGGTCATGAACAATGGACTGAATACTTGAGCGCCAACATCAAGCCCGAATGGAGCTTGCGTATGGATGCAATTAGTTTCCATTTCTACACCCTGCCAACCAATGATTGGAAAGTGAAGGGGATGGCCACAGGCTTCCCTGAGAAAGAGTGGATTTCTACCTTTAAACAAACGTGGCGTATGGATGGATTTATTGCTGATGCGCAAAAAACCTTGGATAAAAACGACCCTACCAAAAAAGTGGGTTTCTATGTGGATGAGTGGGGCACTTGGTACGATGTAGAGCCAGGCACAAACAGTGGCTTTTTGTACCAACAAAACAGTTTACGTGATGCGTTAGTAGCGGCGATTAATTTCAATATTTTCCATAAGTATGCTGACCGTGTACATATGACCAATATTGCGCAAATGGTAAACGTATTGCAGGCCATGATTTTAACGAAGGATGACAAAATGATTTTGACTCCTACCTATCATGCTTTTGATATGTACAAGCCATTCCAAGATGCAACTTCATTACCGACTAGCATCAACCACAACACCACTTACACTCTTGGCGACATTAGTGTTCCAGGTGTTAGTGCATCTGCTGCGCGCGGTAAAGATGGTAAATTGTATGTGGCTTTAGTAAACACCAATCCAAAAGAAGCGGTAGATGTTGCGGTGAATGTTGCCGGTGAAAAAGTATCAGGCGTAAAAGGCCGTGTACTAACGTCAGCCGCAATGGATGCTCACAACACCTTTGAAAAACCAGAAGCCATTAAACCTGCGGCATTCAGTGCGCAAGCTAAAGGCGGAAAGGTAACTGTGAAATTGCCAGCTAAATCTGTGGTGGTGGTTGCAGTAGAATAATTTCTGTTAGCCTTTAACCGAAAGCTGCAGTTAGGCAAATAAAAAAAGGGGATTTTAAAAATCCCCTTTTTTATTATTTAAAAATCGTTAAAACAAATCTTCAACTGATAAATATCTTTCGCCCGTATCGTAACTAAAAATAATCACACGGCTGCCGGCAGGCATTTCAGCTTGCTTTTGTGCAACGGCGGCAAGGGTGGCGCCAGAAGAAATTCCGACAAAAATCCCCTCTTTTAAGGCACATTGACGTGCCATTTCAAACGAATCTTCTTCGCTCACTAAAACCGTACCATCGAGCGTTGCTCTGTTCAGTACTTGTGGAATAAAACCTGCCCCGATCCCCTGTAATCGATGCGGGCCTTTTTCACCGCCGCTGATAACCGGTGACTTAGCAGGTTCAACAGCCAAGGTTTTCATGTGGGGGAATTGGCGTTTTAACACTTCGCTGCAACCGGTAATGTGACCGCCTGTGCCCACACCGGTAATCATGTAATCAACGCCTTCGGGGAAATCGGCCAGAATTTCTTGCGCGGTGGTATTGCGATGAATTTCGGCGTTAGCTAGGTTATTAAATTGTTGTGGTATCCAAGCATGAGCGTGTTCGTCGGCTAATTCGGTTGCTTTAGCGATGGCACCGCCCATTCCGAGTTCTTTTGGTGTTAAAACCAATTCTGCTCCATAAGCTTTCATCGCTTTGCGGCGTTCAACCGTCATAGACTCAGGCATGGTCAAAATTAAGCGATAGCCTTTAACGGCACATACCAGCGCCAAACCGATCCCCGTATTGCCAGACGTCGGTTCAATAATCACAGTCTCTTTATTGATAAGGCCTTTGGCTTCAGCATCTTCAATCATGGCGAGTGCAATACGGTCTTTAATACTGCTGCCAGGATTGAAACGCTCAATCTTCATCCAGACTTCAATGTCGCTACGGAATAAATTGTTAATGCGCACATGGGGCGTGTTGCCAATAGTTTGTAAAATATTTTCTGCTTTCATGAAGAGTTCCTTTGTTATGGCGATGATTAATCTAACCGCTTTTTAAACCGTTTCGCCGCTACAAGCAAGCCTATAACCGTGAAACTTGCCAGCCAGAGTAAATCCGGCCATAAATCCATTAGGGTTCCTGCGCGTAAGATTATGCCGCGAATTAAGCGAATAAAATGGGTAGCAGGTAGGGCTTCTGCGATCCATTGCGCCAGCTTGGGCATGCCTTCGTAGGGGAACATAAAACCCGACAATAAAATGGAGGGAATAAGTAAAAATACCGTGAGCTGCATGGCTTGCAATTGGGTTTTTGCGATGGTGGATATCAACATACCGAGCGTTAAGCTCGCGCTAATAAATACCAGTGCAGCAAGCAGGAGTTGATCTAGCCTGCCATTGATAGGCACATCAAAAATTAAATGGCCAAGCCCCAAAATAATGGCCATTTGAATTAAGCCGACAAATACATAGGGCACAATTTTTCCAACCATTAATTCCATAGGTTTTACTGGAGTAGTAATTAACAATTCCAGATTGCCACGCTCGCGCTCCCGCACTAATGCGGCAGATGTAAACAGCACCATGGTCATGGTTAAAATAATCCCCACCAGCCCCGGCACAATATTAATCGCAGAGCGGCGTTCAGGGTTGTAAAACAATGTCATCTCAAAAGTGGATTTTGTTGAATTGTAATTGCCCGCCAGAGCGCGTGAATTGAGTGTGGTGAGTGGCATATTTTTTAATGCAAAAATTGCATTGCCCACCATGGTGTCAGAGCCATCTATCAGCCACTGTGCAGTGGGGCGTTCATCATTTAAACGCTGTGCAATATCTTTAGGAATAATCAGCGCTGCGCGAATTTCCCCACGGGTTAATGCATTGGCAGCTTCAGCCGGTGTTGGATACTGTTGAATAAAATTAACCACTTGCGATGCGGTTAAATCGGCGACTAAGGTGCGCGTTATTTCGCTATTGCTTTGATCAACTAAGGCTACGGGTAAATTACGTACATTGGTATTAATCGCAAAACCGAAGAGTAAAAGCTGAATTAAAGGAATCATCACAATCATGCCGAAAGTAGGGCGGTCGCGTGATAATTGCCGCAACTCCTTCACCATAATGGCGTAGATTCGTTGGAGTGAATTGTGGATGCTGATAGCTGCGCTACTCATTATTGACGTCCCTCGCCCGTGCAGTGCACAAACACATCTTCAAGGCTGGGGCGCACTAAGGTTAAATCGCGGCCTTGCATGGTCTCCACAAATGTTTGCTGTAACCATGCTTGTGGCTGAGCGATATTTTCTTTAATGAGCACCCGCAGATGTGTGCCTTGTTGTGCGGCAGAAATAATATCCGCGTGCGCAATCAATTGTTGTTTGAGTTGCCGTAAATTATCCCCGCCAATTTCAATAACCTGCGCACCTAGGTCTTTCATAAGTTGTGTAGGGGAGCCATCGGCGCGTTTAACGCCGCTTTCTAAAATCGCAATGCCATGGCAGCGCTCGGCTTCGTCCATGTAATGGGTGGATACTAAAATCGTGGTGCCTTGATCGCAGAGATCAAATAGTTTTTCCCAAAAGTCGCGACGATTTTCTGGGTCTACTGCAGAGGTAGGTTCATCCAAAATTAACAGTTCAGGTTTATGCAAAGTGGCGCAGGCGAGGGCGAGGCGTTGACGCTGCCCGCCGCTTAAGCTTCCCGCTAAGCGTGAGCTGCGTTCGTTTAATTCGTAAGCCGCAAGTTGCTCGTTAATTCGCAGCTTGCTTAGGCGCGGGTCTAAATTATAAATCTGTGCAATAAAGCGTAAGTTTTCAATCACACTTAAATCTTCGTAGAGTGAAAATTTTTGTGTCATATAGCCAATCCGCAAACGCAGCTCTTCCGTCTGCGTTGGAATATCCATTCCCAGTACACGAATTTTTCCACTCGTAGGTGTTAGCAATCCCGTAATCAAACGCATGCTGGTAGATTTGCCGCAACCGTTGGGGCCTAAAAAACCATAAATGGTTTTTTCTGGGATGGATAAACTCAAATTATCCACCGCCGTAAAATCACCAAAGCGGTGGGTTAATCCCTGAGTTTCAATCGCAATTGTAGTCATTGCGATTTGCTCGCGGGCTGATCATTTTTTGCAGGTATATCAACTTGAACGGGTAAGCCACTGGGTAAGTCTTTTGCACTTTCGGGTAAATCAATTTCGGCTAAATACATTAAGAGTGCGCGGTCGCGAGAATTTAATCCGTAGTAAGGTGTGAAGGCGGGGTCTTGTGAAACCCAGCGTAATTTCCCTGTAAAGCTTTTTTCGTAACCATCCACATGCACATTTAACATGTCGCCAATCTGTAACTTGGCTCGCGCAGGCTCAAGAATATAAACACGCGCATAGGGTGCTGCGCCCGCCAGTAAAATAGCAACGGGGTCATTAGTGTTGGTGCGCTCGCCCAAATATTTTGGCAATCGATCTAAAATGCCATCGCGAGTTGCTTTAATACTTAATTGGCTTAGTTGATATTCTTCAATGCGTACTGCTGCTTCGGCTTCTGCAACTTGTGCATCGGCAATCGCTAAATCCTCAGGGCGAGTGCCATTGGTGAGCGCTAAAAGATTTTGGGTGGTGCGGTGAGCGTCCGCGCGGGCCGAATCTTTTGCGCTGCGGGCTTTATCCAAATCGGCTTGGCCAATCATTTTTTGTTTGAAGAGTGTTGCCAGACGATTAAAATTTGCTTCTGCTTGCATCAATTGTGCTTGTGCGCCGTCCAGTTGCGCGCGGCTTGACTCTATATCTTCAGCCCGCGCGCCATGGCGCAATTTGGTTTGATTTGCCGCTGCGCTGATCAATTTTGCTTGTGCTTTGGCGAGATTGTTGCGGGCTTGGGTATCGTCTAACTGAACGATGAGATCCCCTGTTTTAACGGGGCTTCCTTCCCTTATGGGGGTTGCGATTATGGTTTCTGCCACTGTGGCTTTTAGCACAATTCGGTCGCGTTCTAGTGTGCCGAGTGCTTGCGAGTTGTACTTATCGCTACAGCTGGTTATGCACATCAAGAGGCTTGCCAGTATTAAGGAGTATTTCATCGGCATTTCCATTGAGTGTTTATTGGGTGTAATGGCGCTCTTAGGGCTATAATAATCCAAATTCATCCGTTGCTGCGGGCAATTCTAATAATCAACTCTGTGTGAGAAATGATGACTTACTTCTCAGTAATCGGCATTATAGGCCACCTTCACAATGAACGCGCAACTTATTCACTTAAGCGGCTTATCAGTTTTTTACAAAAACGCGGTGTGGACTTTGTTTTAGAACAAGAAACCGCCGGTTTATTAATAGATGACCCTATGTTTCAGGCCGCGCAAAAAATTGTGAGTGTGGATGAAATGGGGGCGCTGTGCGATTTGGTGATTGTGGTGGGCGGCGATGGCAGCTTGTTGCGTGGTGCGCGTGCGCTGGCAAAGCACAATGTGCCTTTACTCGGCGTTAACCGTGGGCGCTTGGGTTTTTTAACCGACATCATGCCCGAGGATATTGAGATTAAAGTCGATGAGGTTTTATCTGGCAATTTTACTTTGGAAGAACGTTTTCTGCTGGATATGTCAATAAAGCATTTGGGTGAAACAATTACGACGGGCGAAGCGCTCAATGAAGTTGTGCTTCACCCTGGTCAATTTGTTCATATGTTGCAATATGAAATTTATGTAGATGGTTATTTTGTAACTACGCAATCGTCTGACGGTATTATTGTTTCAACGCCTACGGGTTCAACGGCTTATTCATTGAGTGGCGGTGGGCCATTGTTGCATCCTAAGTTAGATGCAATTGCATTGGTTCCCATGAACCCACATACCTTGAGTAGTCGCCCCATAGTTGTTGCTGGCGATAGTCATATTATGATTCGTGTGGGCGAGCACAGTCGTGCGATTCCTATGATTTCTTGCGATGGTCACAATCATTTTGAAATGACCATGGGCGATGAAATTCACATTCGTAAAAAGCCGGATCTATTAAAGCTTTTGCACCCCGCTGAATATAATTTTTATGAACGCTGCCGTACTAAATTAGGTTGGGGTGGGCATTTGCTCGATAATTAATCTATGACAAGATTGTTCGAACATGAATTACTCTCGCCAGTTGAAGGTTATGACCTGATTGGTGATGTTCATGGCTGCGCAATTACCTTAGAGAGATTGTTGCAAAAATTAGGCTACAGCAAATTGCAGGGTGTTTACCAGCACCCTAAAAGACGTATTATCTTTTTAGGCGATATCGTTGATCGCGGCCCGCATATTCGTGAAGCTGTGCTGTTGGTACACAGCATGGTGCAAAAGGGCAGTGCGCATATGGTGTTGGGTAATCATGAGCACAACGCATTAACTTACTGCACGCAATTTAAAAATCTGCAGACTAATTCATTTGAATATTTACGCCC
>DAOORH010000114.1:0-9101 GCA_035389145.1 Cellvibrio sp. | reverse complement strand
CGAATTGTGAAAAAATTAACCAACTCATATTGTATTATATAAATACTATTCAATTGTCCAGTGAACCTTGTTAGCATAAGCTCGCGATCAGCTCATTAAAAATCATCATAGATATAACGTCAAAAAAATTGTTGATCGCTATCGAAACCCAGGTTGAGTTCTACATTCTCTGGTTTTTGCGACATATTTAAAATATTTTCGCCTAATTTCCCTCAAATTTAAGGAAAACTATATGAATAACGACATCGCATCGATTACTAGACGAACAATGCTGCTTGGCACAGCAGGAATTGCAGGAGCCTTGGCGACACCGGCCTTTGCTATGTCGCAAACACCGCTGAAGGGAGTCATTAATACTAACCAAAAATTTCCTGCCATCAATCCTTATATGTACGGTGGCTTTCTTGAGCATGGGGCGAATATTATCAACCACTCAGTGTGGGCGGAGGTATTGCACGATCGAAAATTCTATTACGGCATTCTCCAAAAAGAAGAACCAAAACCTGATCCAAAAGATTTTCGAGCTTCAATGGCCTACATTAATAAGTGGACGTCGATTGGCTCCTCAGCAGATATTACTCTCGATGAGGTTAACGCCTACGTAGATAAACACAGCCCTGCTATCAAACTTTCACCTTTAGCGCCAACGGGCATAGCACAATCTCATATCGCGCTCAAAGGTGGGAAAGCCTACAACGGCAGAATTGTTGTGAGTGCTGATGAAAATACCGAAATTTCTATTTCCTTGATTGAAGGAAAAAACAAACAAACGGTAAAGGTAAAAGCCAATAAAGATTGGAGCACTGTTCCTTTCAACTTTACCGCCAAAACAGATACAACTGAAGCGCGATTTGAAATAACCGCAGCGGGTTCTGGGAGTTTCCGTGTTGGAGCTGTGTCCTTAATGCCCGCCGACAATATCAAAGGTTTCCGTGCCGATACCATTGCTCTTATGAAAGAGATGGACTGCAAAATGTTGCGCATGCCCGGTGGCAATTTTATTTCTGCTTATGATTGGAAAGATACCATCGGTGATCCGGATAAACGCCCACCTATTTTTGATCCGGTATGGAAAGCACTGCAACCTAACGACGCAGGTTTGGATGAGCTTTTATTAATGTGTGAACTTATTAATTGCGAACCTAATTGGTGTGTGAACACAGGTTATGGCGAACCTCGTTCCGGTGCAGAAATTGTAGAATATGTAAACGGTGCAGCAGATACCTTTTGGGGTGCAAAGCGCGCTGCAAATGGCCGCAAAGAACCCTACAAAGTTAAGTATTGGAACATCGGTAATGAAATGTATGGACACTGGCAATTCGGCCACATGTCTCGCGATCAATATGTCATTAAGCATAATTTATTTGCTGATGCGATGCGTGAAGTGGATCCATCAATTTACATTATTGCACCGGGTGGTTTTGTTGACGAAATGACCACCGGCCAAGGTATTTTTATTGAAGGCCAGCCCGAAGTAAAAGTTGGATCAGACCGTGACTGGGCGTACGGAATGCTCAAGCATTCCAAAGGCAAATTTGACGCTTTGGCAACACATGCTTATCCGCCAGAAAACAAACGCTTTGATTTAAAAACGGGCAAGCTGTTTGATGTTAAACAATCCCTGACGGAATGGGCAAGGCAACCCGCACAACGTGTTGCGACCATGGCAGATGCTTGGGAAGAATACAAAAAAGCCTTTCCCGAATTGAACGATGGAAAAATTAAAGTCTTCTTTGACGAATGGGCTTTTAGTTTCCGCGATAGCATGAAAGGCACCTTGGCAGTTGCAATTGCTTTCCACGAATTTTTCAAACACACCGACTTCATTGAAATGGCTGGTTACACCATGGCCACCGCTTGGATTAACGTTACACCAACAGGTTCTACCATTAGTGCTAAAGGCCGTGTATTCCAGCTATATAACCAGCATTTTGGAAGCATTCCTGTTAGCGTAACTGGCAACTCTCCTCAGCCCGCGCCGCAATATCCAGCGGGCGGAGATCAGCCAAAAGTTAACACCGGAAGCGCAACCTATCCTCTGGATGTGATGGCCGCACTGACTAAAGATGGAAATACACTGACCGTGGCTGTTGTTAACCCAACAGAAACGTCTCAGAGTCTCGATTTATTCTTCGAAGGCTTTAGCTCAAGCTCACAAGGCAAAGTGTGGAGTTTAATAGGCAAAAATCTTGAAGCAACCAACGTGGTTGGCAAAAAACCAGACGTTGTTATTCAAGAATCATCTTTTGATGCGCGCTCTACTCGCTTCCAACTTGCGCCAGCCGCAATCAAAATCTTTCATTTTCCAAGAGCATAAGCTTTATAGAAAGATTGGCAAAAAAAATGGTGGAAGATGCGAATCTTCCGCCATTTTTCTTTCACAATTTGTTTTAATTTCGTTTCAGTACCGCCACAAACATTGCATCAGAATCTTGCTGGGGCGCACCTAACATAGTTTGGCTTACCAAACTAAAGTGTGGGTGATTCTCTAAAAACCATTTCACTTGCGCTTCGTTTTCACTCACTTGCCAGCTGCAAGTTGCGTAAACTAAATGGCCATTGGCACGCACGCCTTTTTCAGCATTCGTCAATATTTGACGCTGCAATGCAACCAGTTCTTCAGTATCGGTAGGATTAAAACGCCAGCGTGCATCGGGGTTGCGACGCCAAGTTCCGGCAGAGCTGCAAGGTGCATCTACCAACACCCAATCAAAGCCTTGTTGCTGCGCAACTTCTTTTGGCAAACGCAAAGGTTCATCGCCCGTCCATTCAAAGCTGCGGATGTTATGGAACTCCGCACGCTTGCTGCGGCGTTTTAATTCTTCCAATTTGTAGCCGTGCAAATCTGTCGCAATAACTACGCCTTTATTGTTCATGCGCGCAGCAATCGCCAGTGACTTGCCGCCCGCACCTGCGCAACAGTCCCACACTTTTTGGCCAGACTTCACATCAACGGCAAGCGCAATTTGCTGGCTGGCTAAATCTTGAATTTCTACCCAGCCTTCTTTATGAGCTTGCGCACCAGAGAGATGTTTACCGCCGCGAGCATATAAATGGCCATTTTCATCCAGCTCTACATGTACAGAATCCTGCTGTAGCTTTTTAACAACATCTTCTACTGGCAGGTCTTTTTGAATGCGAAGCCACAAAGGCGGCGCGCTATTTTGTTGCGCAACAAATTCAGTTAGCTGCTCATGAGTCCACTGCGATGCTTCTCTGCGCTCTTCCAACAAAGGCAACCATTGTGGGCGCAAGCCAGACCACAACAAAATTTCTTCTGCTTGTTCAGTCACACTAAAATGTTGCTCTAGTTTCTCAAACCAAGCTTTACGTGCAATAGCATCGCGCAATGCTTTTGGCGCAGCATTTTCATTTTTTTCACGCTGAGCAATCCAAAACCAAAAAGCCGCTACGGGGATTTTTTTTGCGCTAGATTTTTCCCACGTTTGATCCCATGCGGACCAATCAAACATGGCTTGCTTCTGATAACTTTCTTCCATCGCGCAGGCTAATTGGAAATAGCGCATCGCTGAAAACATACAAAGGCTTAATTCGCGGTTTTCATTTTTTGATGACGCAAATTCAGAATAGGGATTGGTGTTTTTGCGCAGGTGATTTTTCAACCACTTATCCAAGGGCATCCAGTCGTTTTGCATTAACCAGTTGCGCCAAAGGTCGAATAAGGTGTCGTAGGGGATTTTGTTGGGTATTGCCATTGCAGAAGTCCAAGTACTTAAAAATGGCGTGCAGTATACGCTGGATCAGGCTTGAGCTCACCAAATCTCGCGAATACTGTACATTAACTAGCCATCAAGCGACTCTGAAACCACAAAATAATGGGGTAAGCGGCGGGCCAAATCCAAAAGAAGCGATTTAACCCAAATAGACATGCATTCGCTAAATGAAACATTGCAGCAATAGCCAGCGCCACTATAAGTGCGTAGCGATTCAATAAAGATAGAGGGAATAGCAGCTCAAATACAATCACCGACCAACTCATAACAAACATCAATTGCGGTGATTTCGCCCAACGGCGAGCATGCTCACTTACCGGATAGGCCGTAATTGCAAATACATCGGCTAAAGCTTGGCCGCTGCGCCAATCGGCATTAATGATTTTGATATAGCCAGATTGAAAGTAAGAAAAGGTCAACTGAAAAGCTAAATAACCTAAAGCGAGCTGCTGCCAAAATGGTGAAGGTGCAATATGCGATAAAAATAAACACAGCAACACCAAAATACTCATGCAATCACTGCCACCGTTATAAGGGCCCTGAAAGCGATAAAGTAGAACACACGCAACAATTAATAAACCCGCCTCAACCAATACCGGCTGAAAACCCATTAACAGCAAAAGCGACAGCACAAGACGAATAACGCCCCAGGTTCTTTCTGGCTGCAAGCCGCGAATAAATTCTATGCTTTGTTGCGCATACGCCAAAGCAAGAATAATTTCAGAATAGCGAACCGCCTGCTCCAACAACATTAAGCGGCTCCTTTTTCAGACAATTCAGAAAGCAATACAGGAGTCGCAACAAAGGTAACTTGCTGACTAATCACCTGCCCTTCACGTATCACCGCGCTGATGCGATAGGTTACGTAAGGCTTATCAGCTTCTGCCCTAATTTCTCCATTATGAATTGCCGCCAAAATACGCCGCATAATTTCCCGCTCGCGCATTTCAGAGTAACCTTCAAACAAGCGCTCGACACAAGTATTGATATAAAGCGTTTCATTCCACTCAGGGTTATGCAACAAACGCCAGAGCCCGTTTTTCAAACTGACTTTTGCAGGGCGCGCGCGAAATTCTTGCCAAGCATCAGGCTCATCATTTTCATGTTGCAAAAAAGCAATATGAATACGCGGCGATGGGCCAATGCTGCTGAAAAAGCGCCATGAGGGGAAAATAACGGGAAGTATGAGTTTTAGCATGGTTCTTACAACGCCTTTTTCTTCAAATGCTCAATCTGATCGCGCAGTTTACCCGCCACTTCAAATTCCAAATCTTTTGCGGCTTGGAACATTTGTTTTTCTAGCAGCTCAATCGACTTCCAGAGATTTTTTGGATCGATATTAACCGCGTACTTACCTTGCTTTTCTGCAACGGCGGCGCGATTGCGTGCGGCGCGGCTACCTGCGCCGGGAACCACGGAGGTTTCCATAATATCCTGTACGCTTTTACGGATACCTTTTGGGGTAATATTGTTGAGCGTATTGTGTTCGATTTGTTTTTCGCGGCGACGATTGGTTTCATCGATTGCGCGTTTCATTGAATCAGTAATTCTATCCGCATACAAAATCGCGCGACCATTGAGGTTACGTGCGGCACGACCGATGGTTTGAATGAGCGAGCGATCTGAACGCAAAAATCCTTCTTTATCCGCATCGAAAATACATACCAGCGAAACTTCTGGCATATCTAAACCTTCACGCAACAAGTTAATACCTACCAACACATCAAACTCGCCCATGCGGAAATCGCGAATAATTTCTACGCGCTCTACCGTATCAATATCCGAGTGTAAGTAGCGCACGCGGGTGCCGTGCTCTTGTAAATATTCGGTGAGATCTTCTGCCATGCGCTTGGTGAGCACGGTAATCAGTACACGCTCATCTTTCTCTACACGAATGCGAATTTCTGAGAGCGCATCATCAACCTGTGTACCTGCGGGGCGAATTTCAATTTCAGGGTCAACCAAACCAGTGGGGCGTACAATTTGCTCAACCACCTGCCCTTGGTATTCAGCTTCGTATTTCCCAGGCGTTGCGGATACAAAAATCATTTGCGGTGCAAGCCGTTCCCACTCATCAAAGCGCATGGGACGATTGTCTAGCGCAGAAGGTAAACGGAAACCATATTGAACCAATGTTTCTTTACGCGAGCGGTCGCCTTTATACATGGCGCCGATTTGTGAAACAGTTACGTGGGATTCATCGATTACTAAAAGCGCATTAGATGGCAAATAATCAAATAACGTTGGCGGTGCTTCGCCCGGTGTGCGGCCAGATAAATAGCGCGAATAGTTTTCAATACCGTTGCAATAACCCAGCTCTTGCATCATTTCCAAATCGTAACGGGTACGCTCTTCCAAGCGCTGGGCTTCAACAAGTTTGTTGTTTTCTCGCAGATACTCTAAACGCTCGCGCAACTCTTCTTTAATCTTGTCGATAGCTTCAACAATAGTTTCGCGTGGTGTTACATAGTGCGATTTTGGATAAATACTGATGCGCGAAATTTTATGTTGCACTTCACCGGTAAGCGGATCAAAGATCGACAGGTTTTCAATTTCATCGTCAAACAATTCAACACGTACCGCATCGCAATCAGAATCGGCAGGGTAAATATCAATCACATCGCCACGCACACGGTAATTAGCGCGATAAAAATCTACATCGTTACGCGTGTACTGCAGTTCCGCTAAACGGCGAAGGATAGAACGCTGATCAATTTTATCGCCGCGCACCAAATGCAGCAGCATTTTCATATAGGCTTCGGGATCACCCAAACCATAAATGGCAGAAACGGTTGCCACCACGATGGCATCTGGGCGTTCCATTAAGGCTTTGGTAGCGGACAATCGCATTTGTTCGATGTGTTCATTAATTGATGCGTCCTTTTCAATAAAAGTATTGGACGAAGGAACATAAGCTTCGGGTTGGTAATAATCGTAATAGGAAACGAAATATTCCACCGCATTGTTAGGGAAAAACTCTTTGAACTCGCCGTAAAGCTGCGCCGCCAAAGTTTTGTTGTGCACCATAATTAAGGTTGGGCGCTGCACTGCGGCAATCACATTAGCGATGGTAAAAGTTTTACCGGAACCCGTAACTCCCAGCAAGGTTTGATGAGCTAACCCCGCTTCTATGCCCTGCACCAATCCAGCAATGGCTGCGGGCTGATCGCCTGCAGGTTTAAATTCACTCTGTACAACAAATTCTTTAGACATAAGTTTTTAATCGAAAAAGTAACGAAAAAGTAACAAGAAAATAAGTGACTTAGGATAACAAAAGCATCCTGACAAGACGTGTCAGCAGTTAAACTTTTTTGCCCCCCAAGTTTTTAAGTGCAGGCTTGCGGTAAATACTCTTTAAAAATCTCTGCGAGTTTTTTGCTCGCTGGCCCTGCAAATTCTTTGTCGGCAAAGGTTAAGTAAACCGCACCTTCCCGCTCTGAACCCACTTCGACTGGCAGATATTTCAAAGCGCCTGCCTCTATATCGTCTTTGGTGTAGGCGTCAGGCAACCACGCATAGCCTAAGCCCATCCGAATAGCATCCAGCGACGTTTTAATATGGCTTACCGTCCAACGCTGATCCGCCTCTTGCCAACCCACGGTATGACGGCGGTATTGCCCAGAATCACGCACCACAATTTGTCGATGTTGACGCATATCTTCATAAGTCACGGGTCTGCCTAAAAGTTGCAATGGGTGATCGCTGGCGGATACACCGTGAAATAAAGCGGTCATCACCTTATCACCAATAAAACCCGGTGGAACAAAACCGCCAATCGCAAGATCAACCTGACGCTTTAAGAGCGCATCTTCTGTACCCGAAAGCACAGTTTCGTAGTATTCCACGCGAGTATCAGGAAAATCTTTGGCAAATAGGGATAGGCAGTAGAGCACCTTGGCAGGCGGAACAATGATATCCACCGCGATTTTAACGATGGGCTCTACGTGAATTGCCAAGCATCCTGCCGACTTTTCCAAGCGCTCCGCCTGCTCCAACAAAAGCTTGGCGCGACGATACAACAGCTCGCCGGCTGGTGTTGCGACCGCTTTACGCCCCTGCAAATTAAAGACTTTCACATCTAGAGCTGACTCTAACTGGGCAATAGCATAAGAAACCGCTGATTGGCTTTTGTTAAGTTGCTCTGCCGCCTTGGCGTAACCACCGGCATCTATCACGGCTAAGAGTGCGCGCCACTGCTCTAAAGTGACTTTATTTTCGGTTACGGCTGAGCTGCTTGGCGTATTCATAAAAAGAAGTTCATAGGCTATTGATCCAATTTTTCGATGAAATCCCGCTAAATATCGCCATTTATCATTCGCTCGTCAAATCATTTAATAGCTTCATGGCCTTAAGCTTGAAATCAAGCGCAGCCTGAAACCAACAACTGACTTAAGCCTTAATGGCGAGGATATTCAAATGAGCACTTTATTACAGATCAACAGCAGCCTATTTAGCGACCATGGTAACTCAAGCACTTTGAGCAACGAGTTTGTTCAAAACTGGTTGGCCAAACACCCAGAAGGTAAAGTGGTAGTGCGCGATTTGGCGAAAAACCCAATCCCACATTTGGATTCAACCGTAGTGAGCGCTTTCTTCACTCCAGCCGAAAGCCGCTCTGCAGAACAACAAGCACTGGTGGATTTCTCAGATAGCTTAATCGCTGAATTGAATGCTGCCGATGCCGTGGTAATTGGCGTACCTTTATACAACTTTGGCGTGCCATCAACACTGAAAGCTTACTTTGACCAATTGGCCCGCGCTGGCGTGACTTTTAAATACACCGAAACTGGCCCAGTAGGATTGTTGGCAGATAAGCCAATACACATTATCGCCGCACGCGGTGGTTTCCATGTTGGCCAAGCTTCTGATTCGCAAACCGGTTTCTTGAATACTTTCTTGAATTTTTTGGGTTTCCGTTCAATCAACTACATTTACGCAGAAGGTTTGAGCATTGGCGATGTGAAAGAAAAATCACTCACTGTAGCCCGTGAACAAATTGAAGTGTCGGCAGCCGCTTAATCATTTAATCGCGCTACTATAGGCGATTATCTAGAAATCACTTCAACACATTAATTAAAAGTAGGAGCGCATTATGCAAAAGCAACTGCAGCAAATTATTCCCGCGCGCGGTACTAGCGATGGCGCAGGTGTGCGTATTAAACGCAGCCTCGGGCAAACGCAACATGCGCGCTTCGATCCATTTTTAATGCTAGATGAATTCGGTTCAGAAAGCGCGAGCGATTATATTGCGGGTTTTCCTGCCCATCCGCACCGCGGTTTCGAAACAGTGACCTATATGTTAGATGGCCACATGCTGCATGAAGATCATATGGGCAACAAAGGCCATTTGCGCAATGGCGATGTACA
>DAOORH010000113.1:7642-9120 GCA_035389145.1 Cellvibrio sp. | reverse complement strand
GTCAGCGTTTCCATCCATTGAAAGGTTTCATTGGGTGTTACTCGGCCTGATTTTAGCGTTACTTCGGTTTCGTTTTTCACCGAAACATATTGTTTGCCTACCCGTAATGCAACGCGGCCCAAACCTTGATCCTCAACCGTGAATACATTTTTTTCATTGAAGTTTAATTGGCTGTCGCGCTTATGAGACTTCAATGCAATGTCTTGTTGGAAGGGAATAGGGCGCATTAATCCTTTAGGATTGGGCTCGAATATATCGACGCTATCAAAATCGGCATAACCACCTGCTTTGCCAAGAGTATTGTAGTTAAACAATGCATAGCGCATTCCTTGGAAGGTGGCTAGGTTGAACACCATCGTAAATTCACTGCCTATAGGTTCAAATTTTTTGCCATCGATTGAATAACTAAAGCGTGTTTTTTCCGTTAAGAAGTCGCACTCCGCACGAAACCAAAAGCGCGATGCGGTTGTGGGAATACGCTCAGTTTTATTCGTGGTCAAATCGTAATAAGCCACTGTTAATCCTTTATCGCTTCGCTCTACGCCAAGCCATGCGTAAGGTTTTCCGAATACACTTAAACCTGCAACATCGCCTGCTTTTAAACCTGCGCTTTCAACGGTAATGGTAGGCGTTGAACGAGGCCCAATTGAGCGTTGCGTTAAACTATTTTTGGCTTGCCAAAAATCAGCGGATGGCAATGAATGTAAACGTAAGAAGCCTGGGCGTTCTTTCAATGACCATTTGCTGTTATTTGGAACATGACTCCACTGCCATACAGGGCTTAAAGTTTCGCTAGAGAAATCATCGCTTCTTTTATAGGGCGCTGTAATAGGATCAGTAAAACCTGTATTGGGTTTTACCCACGTGCGCGGTGTTCTGGTTAAGTTTTTGGGTAAACCGAAATAGGGCCAGCCATCTTTCCATGTGATGGGTGATAAGGATGTCGTGCGCCCAACGGAATTGTGATCCATCATCGTAAAGCCCCACCATTCGCCTGTCGCTGTTTCAACCATGCCGCCTTGATGCAACGACATACGACCATTGGGTTTGTAGTTAGGTGGGGTGATCGCCGACATTGGGCTTGAAGGATTAGGTACGCGGTAACCTTGGTGTAAACCAAAATCTTCGTCGCGGCTCACCGCCAAATTAACTTCATAAGGGCCGTAAATATTTTTAGCTCTTGCTGCGGGCATGCGCATCTCGCCGTCGTACCATGCGCTCAAAATGTAATACATGCCTTTAATTTTATAGATGTGTAAGCCTTCGCCCATGCCAGCTTCTTGCGCAATGATTTCGCGTTCAGTACCGGGCACAATATTCAATAAATCTTTGGTGAGCTCCATAAGTTTGATGGATCGATAACCCGTCACCGCATAAATTTTTCCGTCATCATCAAACAACAATGAGGCATCATGAATCTTTGCGTTCATTTGCTGATGAGTCCAAGGGCCGGCTGGATTGGTGGCGGTGTAAACTTG
>DAOORH010000113.1:0-7542 GCA_035389145.1 Cellvibrio sp. | reverse complement strand
TTGTGCGCTAGCGGTCATTGCCAGTAAGAAAACCCATGGGCAGGCTTTTGCGATCATGCGTATCACGTGAACACCTCAAAATTGAATCATATTGTATGTGTATTTTCTTAGCACGCAGAGTCTCTAAAAACGAACTAAAAAATACCTTGTGTATTCTCTGCCATTCGCTGATCCGCTATCGGAAAAAAATGCAAAAAAGCTTTAATTTTTTTTTAATTTAATAGAAAGCACTTAATAGTGCGGACGAGAGAGGCTTGATTCATCTATTTTATGAGCAACTGTTTTATACAGGCCGATTTATCGTAGATCACTTTTTCTCTGGGAGTAAACCTTGAAAATTTATAATAAATTATTGTCTGCCTTGGGCGCGCTTACCATTTCTTTACTGGCTGCTCCGTTGTTGGCCGACCCCAGTCTTGGCTTGGCGCAAGATATCGTATCCAGCAAAGCAACCTCAGGTTCCTTTGCGCTGGTGTCGCAAACAGAATTGTCTCCCTTATGGTATGACAATCAAGATTTTGAAGGTGTAAAACGTGCGCTGGGCGATCTTCAAAAAGACATAGAGCGCGTGAGCTCGCGAACACCTTTGTTAACGGGTGAACAACCCAGGGGAAAGCTGGCGGTCATTGTGGGTACGCTTGGTCGCAATGCCGTTATTGATAAATTGGTTAGTGAAAAGAAAATATCAGTGGCCGATCTTCAGGGAAAATGGGAGAGCTTCGTGATTACTACGCTAGCCAATCCAATGCCCGGTATTGAACAAGCCTTGGTTATTGTGGGTAGTGACAAACGTGGGACTATTTACGGCATTTATGAAATATCCGAGCAAATAGGCTTATCGCCTTGGTATTGGTGGGCGGATGTGCCGCCTAAAAAGCGCGATCAAGCCCATGTGCGCAAGGGGCGCTATGCATCGGGTGAACCTGCGGTGCGCTACCGCGGAATTTTTCTCAATAATGAGCGCCCCACACTTACGAATTGGGCGCAAGAAAAATTCGGTGGGCTTAATGCCGATTTTTATACCAAGGTCTTCGAGTTGTTATTGCGCCTTCGTGCCAATTATTTATGGCCAGCCATGTGGGGTAACGCATTTAATGAGGATGATGTTAATAACCCCCGTTTAGCGAATGAGTATGGAATTGTGATGGGTACATCTCACCACGAACCTATGATGCGTGCGCATAACGAATGGGTTAAACGCAAAGATCAATACGGTAATGGCAAATGGAATTACAACACTAATTCAGAAGCGCTCAAAGTATTTTTCCGCGAGGGGATTGCGAATAGTAAAAATTACGAAAACTTGGTTACGGTTGGCATGCGTGGCGATGGTGATGAAGGCATGGTGTCAGCGGGTAGTATGGAATCTGACATTAAATTATTGGAGAAAATATTTACCGATCAACGTCAAATTATTGCAGAAGAAACAAAATCTGATCCTGCAAAAACGCCGCAACTTTGGGCACTGTTTACCGAAGTTCAAAAATACTATGAACACGGTTTGCGTCCACCGGAAGACGTTACCTTATTGTGGACAGATGACAATATTGGCAATTTAAGACATCTGCCTACAGAAGAAGAGCGTAAACGCTCTGGCGGCTCGGGCATTTATTATCACTTTGATATGCACGGTGGCCCCTTTGCGTATCGCTGGGTGAATACGAATCCCTTTACCAAAATTTGGGAGCAAATGAATTTAGCGGTTGAGTATGATGCTAAACGCATATGGATCGTGAATGTTGGCGATTTGAAACCGCTTGAATTGCCCATTGAATTTTTCTTACGTATGGCTTGGGATCCTAAAGCCATCAATAAAGACAGTATTTCAGCCTACACAAAACGCTTGGCAGAGCGAGATTTTGGCCCTGAAAACGCGGCTGAAATTGCTGAGGTAATTTCACGTTATACAAAATATAACGGGTGGAGAAAACCAGAGCTGATTGAGCCGAGCACCTTCAGTGTTGTTAATTATGCGGAAGCAGACCGAGTGGAGGCTGCATGGGAGGAGGTGATACAAAAGGCTGAAAAAATTTCTGCAAGATTACCCAAGGATCAGCAAGCCGCGTTTTATCAGCTGGTGTTACACCCTGCCAAAGCCTCTGCAACGGTTGCGCAAATGAATATTGCTGCCGGTAAAAATCAGCTCTATGCCCGACAAGGTCGATTGCATGGAACTACCTCGCAAGCTGCGCGTGTACGTGATTTATTTAAACGCGATCAAGCTATGACTGAGTATCACAATAAAACGCTTTCAGGCGGAAAGTGGAATCATTTAATGAGTCAGCCGCATTTGGGTCAATTCGATTGGCAACCACCACGCGTTGATTCAATGCCGCTAATTTCTGAAGTTTTACCTGCAGAAACTGCAAACTTTGGAGTTGCGATTGAAGGAGATGTAAACGCTTGGCCTGAACATTATGGCGATGCGGTTTTGCCAACCTTTGAATCTTTTTATCCGCGCCGTTCTTATATTGAAATATTTGCAGAGGGAGTTTTGCCCTATGAGTATCAAATAAAAACAACAGCTCCGTGGATCATTCTTAACAAAGATGCTGCGTATGCACCTGATCATCGCTATTGGGTAGATATTGATTGGAGAAAAGCGCCAGAGGGTAAATCCACTGCGATAATTGAGGTTACGGGTAATCGCCAAAAAGTTAAGGTTAATGTACCCATTGTGAAGGCGACGAAAGAGCAAGAGCGTCAAGCACGAGGTCGCTTTGCAAGTCTGGATGGCCCCATTGCGATAAATGCAGTAGATGCCGTTATTAACAAAGCGGTTAAGGGTGTGAGTTGGCAGGCTATTCCAGATTATGGTCGCGATGCATTTGCACTGGAGGTGTTTCCTGTAACGGCGGCCAGTATTTTACCGCCTAATCCTGCGCCTCAGTTGGAGTACCCCATTTATCTTCCACGTAGTGGAGATTATGAAGTCACATTAATTTTAGGGTCGGTGATGGATGTTGTTCCTGATAGAGGCATGCGAATTGCCACGGCAATGAATAACGACGCTTTCCGCGTGTTGGATATTTTTGAAAATCGCCAGGCAGAAACCTTTTTAGGTGACGGCTGGTGGCATGGTTACACCAAGGATAATGCACGATATTTACGAACATCCTACAGCGTAGAAACCGCGGGCGCTCACGTGTTAAAAGTTGCAATGGTTGATCCGGCCATTGCCATTCAGAAAATTATCATCAGTGATAAGCCTGTTCCCAAAAGTTATTTTGGTCCTGAGCCGCGCTCTAGGTTATCCAACTAGTTTTTTAATCCTTGGGTGATATCGTGAACGCATTGCATTTTAAATAAAATGTAATGCGTTTTTTTTGCCCTAAATAAAAAAACCCCTGCAGAGCAGGGGTGAAAACTCCCGCAAGCAGGAGATAATGCTACCCCTGCTTCCAGGGGGGAGTTAGCAAACTGATTGCGCAAACATATCGAAAATAAACAGCCTACGTTTAAATTTTTTGTGGGGTTTACTTAAAAAAATCAAAAGTTAAAGGATTTTTGCGTTTTTTTCCGATCGAAAGCTCAAATGTATTTTCAGTAAGGTGAATTTTTATTCGAGATGATCATATTGAGTGCGGTGAAATGGCTTGCGATAGCGCCAAAAAAAATCCCCCTGGGTCGCAGGAGGATTTTTCTGTTTCTTGCGGAGCTAGATTCGCACACTACTTAAGTGCTTAGAATGATGCGTTCACACCTAAAGTTGCAATGTAGCCCGTTTTGAAGGAGCTGAAAGTTGCATTCTCGTGGGCGAAGGTCATTCTCAGCGGTTCGTCGGTAATATTCGATACACTGAAACTCACTTTGGGCTTGCCCATTACATCAGCAAACTCGTAGCTGGTAGAAAGATCTAACTGTCCACGAGCGTCGGTCATGAGTTCCGCACCCAAAACACCGTTTTGGTTTGGTCCCGATGAAATTTGTTTGTCATTCCATACATAAGTCAAACGAACCGATGCACCAAAATCTTCCCAATAGGCTGTGAGGTTGTAACTTTCGGGTGATACACCTATAGCTTTCGCCGGAGCCCCAGTACCTTCACCGCGCTGGTAAATGTGGGTGTAGTTGGCGTTAAACCCGAAGCCATTCAGCACCATGTCTAAAGGTTGTACCCACGTCAATTCAGCACCTTCTATTTCCAAATTGCCGGGCGCGTTTACTTGTTGGCTAACAAGGATTGGCGCAATATCTGGGCCGCCACGCGCGTTAATCGCGTCCATACGATTTTGACCAATACTGTTAAACGGAATGGTTTGGTCGCTTCCGATACCTACCACTAACTTGCTGAACGGTATGCTGAACGTATTAGCAACTGTGAAACCAGTCATTTGTTTACCGAAGAAGGTTGCACCTACATAACCTTCGTCGCCGGTATACCATTCACCACCAAAATCGATGTTAGTAGACAGGTATGGAGACAACTCCGGGTTACCGTAGCTCGCGTTTTGTGCAGATGGATCGCTGAAGTTAGTACCGGGAAGCATGGCGCTAGGGTTCGGGCGAGTCATGGTACGAGAAGCAGAAAAGCGCAAAACTATATCGTCAGTTGCTTTAAAGGTCGCGTTGAACGATGGCAAAAGGAAGTTGTAATTAACCGGCTTGGCCACGTAGAAGCGCTGCTCAGGAATGGCTGGCGTAGTAGCGGTTGCAGGTTGTGCGGCAATCGTCACTGGACCAGAGATAGTTTGGTCGGTGTTTATGTAACGGCCGCCCACGTTGAAGCGCATTTCATGACCTACAACTTCGGTCATGGTATTGAACTCCAAATATGCACCTTGGGTTTCTTCTTCCATTAACGCAGTAGATGCACCAGTTGATGAACCACCACCTTCCGGCGCAGAATCTCTTAGTACGTAATAACCGGTATCGGCTTTGAATTTATCAAAGTTTACGGTGATAAACTCGGGGCCTTTGGCCAAATAGGAGCTTAATGCGCTAAGCGGTACTCTAGAATTTGGGTTCAAACCGTTACAGGCTTTGCGCCCAGTAGTTGGGCTATTGCCGCTCGCATCTAAACCATCACGGCAAGCAACATCTTCCCAACGACCGCTGTTGTCAGAGCCAGCGATTTTGCGATAGGCCTTGTCATAGGCCAAACCTAGTTTGATGTTGTTGTCGTCATCACCGAAGCGATAATCCGCGTGAGCGCCATCGGTCTCCGTGTGGCGTTTTTCGTTGGAGATGTTCAAACGACCGCCGTTCCACCCCCAGCCTAATTCTGGATTGTTGAAATCAACTTTGCCTTTTGCGTCCATCACTTCAAACGTGGGCACTTCACCGTTAGTGTAGTTAACGTAAATGCCCTTGTTCAGTTGAGTTGCAACCATCACAGTAGGCGCCTCACGGAACCAGTCACTGCGGCTGCTGTTTGCTTGAATATCAAGAGTATGAACATCGCCGAACTCAAAATGAGCACCCGGGTTTATATTGTAAAACTGCGCGCTTTCTTTGTAGGGTCTAGCTTCTTGGAAGAATTGTGCGTTGGCAAAGGTGCCTGACTGAACGACATTGTTGCTGTCCACTACCATATTCAACGGAATCAAAGAGCCGTTACGACCAACCATGGTCATCGCCAAACGCTCTACATCTTTTTTAACGTTGGTAGACATGACATCCAAATAGAATCTGGTTTGATCGTTGGGACGATATTCAAACGAGGCCAAGCCGGTGGTGCGGCCATCGGTTCCGGTCATATAAGCCTGACGACCCAAACGCGGCATAAGAGCCTCTGAGATTTGCGTAATGTTCAAGCCTGGGTTTTTCGCCAATAGGAATGCTTGGTCAATAATGGCGCCGTCTACCAAACCTGCACCTGCATTCACAGGTACTTTACCGTTACCAAAATTGGCACTGCTTGCTGTTTGGTCAAGACCCGCCAAGAGCCAGTTGTTACTGCCGGATGGGTTACAGTTACCGGTAGTTGCCAGCGTCTGAGTACCTGAAGGCGTGGTGCCACAAATTTTGTGTGAGGTATTGAGGTTGCTGTAACCAATGGTTTCATAACCATCTGCCGCTAATTTTTTATCGACATGAGAAAAGCCGAGTAGCACGCCAAACTCATCATTACGCCAGCTGCTGCTAGCAGAAATTTTCGGGCTATTGGTGGATTGCAGCTCGGTATAAACATCTTGAACGCTAACATTGGTGCGGAAGCCGTCTTCTTTATAGTCGAATGGGCGCGCTGCGCGGATGTTCACAATCCCCGAAATACCGCCTTCAAGCATGTTTGCTGTAGGCGTTTTCTGGATATCAAAGCGAGTGAACAACTCGGTTGGGAAGAGGTTTAAATCCACTTCGCGATTTTGGTTTTGGGTATCAATAGTACCTGATGTAGCGACCGCAATTTGCGAGCCGTTCAAGAGTACTTTGGTAAAGCTGGTGCCTAGACCACGAACAGAAACGTTAACGCCTTCGCCGAAGGGGTCGCGGTTGATTTGCACACCTGGCATACGGTTGATCGCTTCGGCGATGTTTGAATCCGCAAACTTACCAATGTCCTCGGCAAATACCGATTCCACCAAAGCGGTAGATTGACGTTTTGCGTTGGTAGCGCTTTGCAGACTGCCTTTATAGCCGGTTACGACAACTTCTTCGGCTTCGACAGAGGTTGATTCCGCCGCCTGCGTCATTGCCGCAAATATACTTAAGCTAAGTACGCTTAAGTGAAACATGGGATTCTGTACTTTATTTTTCATATGAAACTCCAATTTATTATTCATTATCAATAATGAAAACTGACTAAGTGCTGCTTGACCCTAGTGGCTGGGATTTACAAAATTGCCAAGGTAGATCGCGCTGTTCAGAAGGGTTTACAGGTCAATTATTTTTAGATCATGACTACAAGGCTACTTGTATACTAGTGCTCGTAGTGAGCCGAAAGTATCCCAAATTAGGTGGGGCAGCAACTTCTTTTCGTTTTATTCTCAATAGTTAAAGTTTTTTTGCTGTTTTTTGATGGTTTAAGCGCCAGTATTGTTGGCGTGATGGGCGCAAAAAGTGTTGCCAGTGGTTTGATAATGGCGGGCAAGAGGGTTGTGTTTCAGAGTAGCCCAGCTGAGTGAGGTGCGTGGGCTGAAGTCGCTGGGATTGTTTAACCTAGATTGTTTTCGGCCAAACTAAAGTCTTTGAAGGTTTTGGGGGCGCAGTTGTAAGTTGCTTTGAAAAGCTTGTTGAAATAGCTCACATTGTTGTAACCAACTGCATAGGCGATTTCAGAGACGTTCGCGTCTTTACTTTCGGAAAGCAACCGAGCGGCTTCCGTTAACCTTAATTTGTTAAGGTAGCTGCTAAAGGTCATGCCCAGCTCTTCTTTTAAAATGTCGTTAATCTTGGCTCTGTTGATGCCTAGGGTGTTGGTTATCGTTTCAATACTTAACTCGGGGTTAACATATTCGGTTGCAATGTAGTTGAGAACGGCAATTTTTTCCTTGTCTTTCTGAGGTTCAATGGAGAGCTTTTTGTAGGCAATAAGTGGCTGATCTTGTTTTAATTTTTCCTTTAAATCTACGATCAAAACAGTGGTATAGGTGCGAAATA
>DAOORH010000112.1:0-9121 GCA_035389145.1 Cellvibrio sp. | reverse complement strand
TTTTTACGTTTGTGATTACCTCGGCCTGGGGTGTGCTGGATTACGAGCCGCATTTGTACGCAAGCACGCAACCATTTTTAATCGCGTTCTTTGCACTTTATTTAACGGTTTCGATTTTGTTTTCACTCAAACAACCGCCGAATTTAAAAGGTTTGGTGGATGGGAGTCTGACCTTTGGTTTGCCTATTGTCGCGTTTGGTTTGCAAACCGCATTGCTCAAACACACAGAATACGGCTTGGCGATTAGCGCGCTAACTCTCTCTGCAATTTATATCCTGTTGGCGCGTGTGCTTTGGGCCAAATACCAAACTACGCATAGCGTATTGATCGAATCTTTTATCGCCCTCGGCGTTACCTTCGCAACCTTAACCATTCCGCTCGCGTTGGATGCACAGTGGACATCTGCCACTTGGGCGCTGGAAGCAACGGGTTTGATTTGGGTCGGTTTGCGCCAGCAGCGTTTTCTGTCGCGTTTTGCCGGTTATTTATTACATATAGCAGCAGCGTGTTCACTCATTATTCACGGGATTGATGCGGGTGCAATTCCACTTATTGCTGGCGACTTTATTAGTTTGTTTATTCTGGCGGCGTCGGCTCTGTGCATTTCCTATTTACTCACGCGCTTTGCAGAACACAGCAACGGATTTGAAAAATTCTTAACGCCGCTCATGCTTATTATCGGTTGGCTGTGGTGGTTGCTGGCAGGTTACAACGAGATTGAAGTGCACATTCTTGGCGAGCACCATTTTTCTGTGCTGATTGTATTTTTCACGCTCTCGGTTGCGGCGCTGGTGCTCTTAAGTGCAAAAATACAATGGCCGCAATTAGCGCGCGTTGGCTTCTGGTTGTTACCTTTTACCTGTGTATTGGCCATGAGCAATTTTGGCGAGGCGCTCTTTATCGGTTATGACGTTTATCCATCGCAAGGTTTTGGCCTGCTCGCGTTGCTGACATTTGTGTTGGTGCAATATCGCTTTTTGTGGCGCCAGCGCGAAACAAGTTCTTGCGGTTTGCTCAGTGCATTCCACGTATTAACGGCCTGGTTTTTGTTTAGCCTTGTGTATTGGGAGGCGAGCCATTGGCAACGCGAATTGCAATGGTACGGCACTAACGCAGCGATATTATGGTTCGCGTGTTTGGTAGTACCTTTGGTTGCATTATTAAGCCTCACCAATAAATCCGTTTGGCCGTTTGCGCAGTATTCAGCGGATTACAAAAACTTAATTCCCGCGCCCTTGTTGTTGGTTTTATTGCTCTGGTTTATCGCTGCCTGTCACTATTCTGGAATGACCGATCAATTCTATTTACCTATTTTAAATCCACTCGATTTGGCGCAAGCCGCTGTGCTCATTATTTTCGCTTACACAATTAAGCGCGGTTTTATTAAGTTGGATTCTGCACCCGCCGGGTTGCGTTATGGTGTGATCGGTGTGTTAGGTTTTGCGTGGATTAACGTAGTACTGCTGCGTGCGATTCATCATTACGCTGGTGTTGAATACGTATCACATGTGATGTGGGATTCAGTGATTGTACAAATGGCGCTGTCGATCCTTTGGGCGATTTGTGCATTAGTAGTAATGCATCTCTCGCGCCGCTGGCAAGAGCGCAAACTCTGGATGCTCGGCGCAGCTTTATTAGGCTTGGTGCTGTTAAAACTTTTCACCAAAGATTTAACCGGCACAGGTACACTCGCGCGCATAGTGTCGTTTATGGTGGTAGGCGGTTTGATGTTGTTGATTGGTTATTTATCGCCAATTCCGGCGAAGGCGAGACCTGCAGAGCAAAATGTGCAGGAATAAATTCAGTAAGCGACAGTGGGGAGTCGTCATTCTCGCTTGCGGGAATCCAGCTTTTAAAAGGTTTATACATGATCAACATTAAAAAAACATTTCTATTTATTTCATGCTTGGTAAGCATGGTGGTCAATGCGGAAGTCATCCCCGTTTACCAAATAAACGAAGCGCCCAGCACCTACGTGCAAACCACGCTTACGCACGATATTTATCGTTACAGTGGCGATACGCCATTAAATGATTTGGTGGTGACAGATCAACAGGGAAATAAATTGCCGTATCGTATTACCGCGCCCAGTACACAACTGAGTGAGCAGTCGCAGTTAACCAATGCGCGCTTTTTTCCAGTTGCAGTAGGTTCACCACCAGAGGCATTGATCGCGTTAAGCAGCGCATCAATTCGCCTGAATGCAAATGTGAATACCAATAAAATTTCAGTTAGTGTAGAAAAAACTAACAACGATAAAATGCAAGACCAAAGTGTGCCGGTTGATTTTTATGTGGTGGATGTGAGCGATATAAAAACTCGCATCGATAAATTGGTGGTGGATTGGCAGGCATCTGAATCAAACCAATATCTAGAAGTACAAGTCAGCGGTACTAATGACTTGAGTAATTGGTCGAGCATTGCGCAAACCACACTGGTGCAATTGCAGAAAGAAGGGCAGTTGCTTACGCGCAATAAAGTCGCCGTGAATTTGAGTGAAAGGCACTATGCCTATTTGCGTTTGAAATTCACGCGCGGTAACGAGAACTTGCAGCTCACAAATATTCAGATTGAGAACACCGATAAAATCGCTAACGCACCAGTGGTTGATCGCTGGGAAGTAAAAGGCGCGCTGGCGAAAGATCAGGATTCAGCAATGGGCGCAGGTAATCACTCCGTTGCTATGCCCGTCGCAGCATGGGAATTTACGCGTGACGATATAGCGCCCGTTACTAATATCAGCCTCAACCTCGGCACCACTATGTATGGCGATAACATTAAAGTGTTTTCGCGCAATACCGAAAAACAACCTTGGCAATTACTCCATCGCGGTATTTGGTTTAACGCGCAAGTGGGTAGTGATTGGCAGCAGAGCGATGCTATTAATATCTACAGCAATAGCGATATCTACTGGCGCATTGAACTCAACGAACTGGTGCGCACCACACTCAACCCCACATTAGTTTTCCATCGCCAACCGCAAACACTGCAATTTATTGCGAACAATGCAGCGCCTTACAAAATCGCGATAGATGATCAAGCCGCGCCTAATAACCAACACACCAGCGCGCAAATTTTTTCGCAGTTGGTGAGTGGTAAAGATTTGCAGTGGGGGCAGGTGACGTTTACGGAGTTGAACCCGAGTATGGATTCGTTTGCTCGCGCTGGAATGCAGGTGAGTTGGAAGACCGTTTTGTTTTGGGGGATTTTGTTGTTGGCTGTGGCGGTGTTGGTGGGCGTTGCGGTTCGGTTGATGGGGCAGATGAAAGTTTCAAATCTGGAAAGCAATTAAATTTTTATCATGGAGAAGTAATAAATGACTCAGATTCAGCATATTTCAATTCAGTTAGAGGGAATTGGGGCAGTATTAAAAGGAAAACGTTTCAAGGTGCCTCCTTATCAGAGGTCTTATGCTTGGGAAGAAGATCATGTTGAGTCTCTTCTAAATGACATTAATGAAGCCATAAAAAATAAAGAAAAAGAATATTTTTTAGGATCAATAGTTGTAACTTCAGGTGAAAATAATCGCTATGAAGTTGTGGATGGACAGCAGCGATTAACAACTGTAAGTCTAATTATTGCTGCGATAAAAGATATATTTGAGAAGGAGAAGGATTATGAGGTTGTCAGCTCTGTGAAATCCGACTTTTTATCCAATACAGATAGAAAGACAAAAGAAAAAGAACCAAAGTTAATACTGAATGAAATTGATAACGAGGTATATCAAGAGCTAATTGAGAGCTACAGCACACTAAATGCCTCCAAATTTAGAGGGCAGTCTAATAAACGTTTAATTGCATCTTATAAAAATAGTCATAACTATCTTACAAAAATGTGTGAAGTATCTAAGGATTCAGAAGAGGAACTGCATTCTTGGCTAGACTATTTAGAAACAAACATGAAAATTATTGTAGTAATCGCACCTGACGACAGCAATGCATTCACAATTTTTGAAACGCTAAATGATAGAGGGTTGGAGTTGGCGATTTCCGATCTTTTAAAAAACTATCTATTCCATCGATCAGGAGACAAAATAGAAGAAACAAAAAGCAGATGGTTATCAATGTCCTCTGTTCTGGAGAGTGCATCAGATGACCCATTAGTTGTTACATATTTACGTCACTTCTCAATGGCAAGATATGGGTTAATTAGGGAGAAGGAACTTTTTTCTGTAATTAAGAAGAAAATAACTAGTAAAAAAATTGCATTGAATTATTCAACCGAATTGTCGAATGGTGCGAGAGTGTACTCAGCCCTACTCAACACTGATCATGAATACTGGGCAAACTATGACAATAAAGTAAGTGAATCAGTATCCACACTTAATTTATTGGGCATGACGCAAATTCGACCACTTTTGATGGCGATACTTGAAAAGCTAGATAAAAAGCATATGCGATCAATATTCCAGAAGCTTGTAGCTGTTGCTGTACGCTTTCAGATTGTTGGCGGCGTTGGCGGGGGCACTTTAGAACGATTGTATGCTGATACAGCAAAAGCTATTCATGAGGAAAAGATTTTGTCTCCAGCGGATATAATCGCAGCATTTAAAAATATTCCCTCTGATTCCGCCTTCAGAACAGGATTTTCAATTGCATCCATATCCAAACAAAAAATAGCGCGGTATTACCTTCGAGCCCTAGAAGAAGGTGGGCTATCATCAAATAGCGAAAGCATTCCTAATACTGATACCGAACGAGTTAATCTTGAGCATATCTTGCCGCTGAATCCCACCCCTTACTGGGACGACTTTTTTAAGTTAGATGAATTTAGGACTTATCACAATAGATTGGGCAACTTGGCAATCATGTCATCCAAATTAAATAGCACGTTGGGGAACGCATCTTTTCCAGAAAAGTGCCAAGCATATAAGAGCTCCTCTTTTATTTTGACTAGTAGCATTGCGAATGAAACGGTTTGGAATAAACAAGCAATTGAAGCTAGGCAATCAAAAATGGCAGATATCGCCGTAAAAATATGGTCGCTGTAGTCATGCCCAGCTCATAAAATATTTTAATACAGGGTTTTAATTTCATGTTATTGCCGAATTTGGCTATTGATGTTCGATCTGCATATTTTTTAAATGCTTTTCGGTAGTTGCGGCCAGATGGTCATGTTGGGGTTCATTCGCACCATCCATGGTGCTCACCCTGCGGGCAACCTTCGGTTGTGCAAAAATGCGTTCCTGCATTTTTGTCGTTCCTCACCGCCAACCTACGTTTGATAAATAAATTTCGTGTGTGCAATTATTCGTTTATAAATTAATTAAAGAGAGTGTAATGGCTTCAAAATTTTATGTGGTATGGGCAGGGCGAGAGACGGGGATTTTTACCGATTGGGCTACCTGCAAAAAGAATGTCGATGGATTTAATGGTGCGCGTTATAAATCATTTACAACGCGTGAAGAAGCGGAAGCGGCTTTTGGCGGTGGAAAACCCACCGCTGGAACCGGGCGTGCTACCGCTGCGGGTGCTGCAAAAATCAAAACTTATAATGCGGCTGAAGTAAATGCATTACCGGTGGATGTAAAAATATTTACCGACGGTGGCTGCGAACCAAACCCCGGCGAAGCGGGTTCTGGCTTGGCGGTTTATCGCGATAATAAAGTGGCCGAACTTTGGTATGGTTTGTATAACCCCATGGGCACTAACAATACCGCGGAATTAAATGCCTTGCACCAAGGTTTGCTACTCGCAAAAGAGGAAATCGCTCAAGGCAAAACCGCTGCGGTGTTTTCTGACTCGCAATACTCCATTCAATGCGTTGTGCAATGGGCAATCGGCTGGGAAAAAGCGGGCTGGAAAAAGAAAAGCGGCGAGATTAAAAACCTCGAACTGATTAAAGAGATTTATTCCCTGCACCAAACCCTGAAAGATAAGGTGCAAGTACTGCACGTAAATGGCCACGTAGGCGTACAAGGCAACGAACTCGCTGACCGCATGTCCATTCTCGCGATTCAATCCCGCGAAACCGAATTTGCGCTTTATCGCGAACCTTTGGATATTGCCGCAATATTGGCAACACGCGCTGGTTAAAATAAGCCACATAACCGATAATTGGCTCGGCGATTGCACATTGCTAAGTAAACACTCAAATCTACTCTTGAAGATATCAAAGTAGATTACAATCAGTACCGCTGCCATGTGGCGCGATTGGATTATAAAAGCAAATCCCTCCTAACCTCCCTTTTTCAAAGGGAGGGATTGAATTCCCCTCTTTAAAATGAGGGGCTAGGGGAGATTTAAGATATCAACTGACTGACATTACTTTTTATCGCGTGCTTATTTTTGGGACTTTATACAATAATGAATAATTTGCACAACAGCGCTGAAATTGGCAAAACAATGAATCTTAAAGTTCCTACGATTATCGATCTTGAAGCATCTGGTTTTGGCAGCCAAAGTTATCCTATAGAAGTGGGATTTTCTTTGCCTAATGGCCGTTTAGAATGCACCTTAATTCGCCCCGAGCCTTCGTGGACTCATTGGGATGAATCTGCTTATGCCGTACACGGAATTACACGCGAATTATTATTGGCATTTGGTAAGCCGGTAGATCAGGTTGCACATTGGTTAAATAAGCAATTAAAAGGCATGACCGTATATTCAGATGCATGGGGTCATGATTATGCATGGCTCGCAGTATTGTTTGATGCAGCCAATCTTGCACCGAGTTTCAAACTTGACCATCTTGCCAGCATCATGCCGGAATGCGAATCAGCGCGCTGGAATCAACTGCATCAAGAAATTGAATTGGAGCTTGGGTTAAAGCGGCATAGAGCCAGTAATGATGCACTTATGCTACAACGCACTTGGGTGCGTTTAATAGAAAGCAATCAATTTTCAGCAGCCTAAGATAATAGCTGTTTATGAATCTGAAGCATTATCTACACGAACTGCGTTTGTTAATCGGTTTTGAGCGCAACACTACCAGCCACGGCGAAAAATGGATTTCTGGTATTGGCGCTACGCTGGGTATTTTGGCTGTCTACTGGATAACCCGTTGGCAATTTCCGCATGGGTTTATGGAAAATGCGGGCAGTCTTATTATGGTCACCTCTATGGGTGCATCGGCAGTACTGTTATTTGCCGTGCCTCAAGGAGCGCTTTCTCAACCATGGGCTCTTGTTGGCGGGCATTTATTATCGGCATTTGTCGGCGTCAGTTGCCAAAAATTATTCCCCGATCAAACATGGACGCCTGCGCTTGCTGTTGGCCTTGCCGTAGGCGTTATGCATTATTTACGCTGTATTCACCCGCCCGGTGGTGCAACATCGCTTGCGGCAGTGATTGGTGGTTCAGAAGTATCTGCACTCGGTTATCACTTTCTCATCATGCCCATCTTAATTAATGTGATCGCGATTTTATTAATGGCAATTGCATTCAATGCATTATTTCATTGGCGGCGTTATCCAGCACATATCAACAAACGCATTCGCGAATCAAAACAAACTCAGCCGGCAGCGCGTCAGTTTGAATTAACGCAAGAAGATTTTTCTGCGGCTATGCAACAATTAAATTCTTATGTTGATGTCACTGCTGAAAGTCTTACTGAATTATTAGAGTTGGCAAAGCAGCATGCGGAAAAAAATATTACCCATCCTGCAGATATTATTCCCGGTCGTTTTTACAGCAATGGCAAGCTTGGTAGATTATGGAGTGTTCGCCAAGTATTAGACGGTTCTGATGAAGATGTTATCCCCGAAAAAGATCGCGTTATTTATAAAGTACTGGCGGGCGATGGCGCTTATCAAACTGCCATTTGTTTACGCAGCGAGTTCCGTCAATGGGCGCGTTTTGAAGTTAAGCCGCAAGACAACGGCCGCTGGATAAAAGTGGATACAGATTAGCGCTCACTTAAAATAATCAAATAATGTGAAATTACAAATTGCAACAAATTACTGGCTGTAGTTAGCGAAATCAATCGTTACTATGCTTCTTCAAATGCATTAAATGCCTCAGGGGATATTCATGTTTTCACGTACGCTATCAAAATTCACCGCTGCCACTTTATTCACGTTGTCGGCTAGCTTTATGGCGGCACAATCTGCCAACGCAACCATTGTTCAATTTCAAACCGTTATGGGTGATTTTTCAGTCAATCTTTACGACAAAACCACACCCAAAACCGTAGAAAATTTTTTGGCCTATGTGAAATCAGGTGCTTACACTAACTCCATTATTCACCGCTCAGTGCCTGGTTTTATCGTACAGGGTGGCGGCTATAAATATGAGACTAAGCCTCCATTGGTAGCGGTTACACAAAATGCATCCGTGATTAACGAGCCTGTGTATGCCAATAGGCGCGGAACTATTGCTATGGCGAAATTGGGGAATCAGCCTAACTCAGCAACTAATCAGTGGTTTTTCAATCTTGCCAATAATACCGCTACATTAGACCCACAAAATGGTGGTTTTACCGTTTTTGGAGAGGTCACAGGTAACGGTATGGCAATTCTAGATGCCATGGCGGCAGTTAGTATTTTTAATGCCGGCTCACCCTTCGATGAACTTCCGCTGCGGAATTACACAAATACAGACGTAACTAATGGCGTTGCTATTACCGATAAGCAATTGGTGATGATTTTAGGTGTCGTAGTGCTAGACGCGAATGTTGATAGTGCTGCCAATTTAACACCGGCAAAAACGACTTATACCCCAAGCACTGGCGGTGGTAGTGGAGGCGATGGCTCATCCAATAACAGTGGCGGCGGAGGCGGTGGTGGTGGCTCCATGGGATGGGCAAGTATATTAATGCTATTAGCTCTGCTTGGCCTTGGCCGTAGCCGCCGCTAGCGAAGAGTTGCTATACTCAAACCGATGTTTTCCCTATTCGGTTTATCTAAAACTGCTTGGCAAGTCATTGCCAAGCAGTTTTTTATTTTAAGGAGTTTTTGATGATTACGTACCTATATTGGCTAGCTGTAATTTTAACTGCAGGTTTACTCGGCTGGGTTATTGGCCGGTTTGTTAACTGGAAGTTCGGTGTTATTGCTGCCGTGATTGTGTTCTTAATTGGCTGGGGTGCATTCTATTTTAAATACGAACAAGTCTTCGTCAAGAACTACGGTGGCGTTATGACTATTGCTGTACCTGAAGGGCAAATGCATATTTCTGCCACG
>DAOORH010000111.1:0-9136 GCA_035389145.1 Cellvibrio sp. | reverse complement strand
CCTAAAAAGCCCTTAAGCGATAGCAAAATTACCGATTTACTCGGCGAGCAAGGCATTCAAGTGGCGCGCCGCACCATTGCTAAATATCGTGAGTCGCTCAATATTCCGCCCTCGAATGAGCGTAAAACACTTTAAACCTACTCATTAACACATAGAAAATTTTGTGCATTACAGACAATGCACTTCACACCAAGAGGAAGTATCTATGCAAATAAATGTCAGTGGCCACCACGTAGAAGTTACCGATTCAATGAGAGACTATGTGATCAGTAAGCTTGAGCGCTTAAACCATCACCATGACCGCATTACCAATACTCATGTCATTCTCTCGGTTGATAAACTTGAACAAAAAGCGGAAGCCACCTTACATGTTAGCGGTAAAGATATTTTTGCCGACGCGACCGATGTAGATTTATATGCAGCTATAGACTCACTGGCCGACAAGCTTGACCGTCAGCTCATTAAACACAAAGAAAAGATGCGCAGCCATCGCTAGGCGCAACCTAAACTAGGTAAAAATTGCAAACAACACTATGCAAATACAATCACTGTTAACACCTGAGCGCACCCGTAGCGGCCTTGAAGCTAGCGGTAAAAGAAGCGCACTGGAATTATTAGCGCAAACCATCGCGCAAAATATTCCCGGCCTTGATGCCGACGATTTATTGCGTCGGTTTCTAGCGCGCGAGCGCTTGGGGTCAACAGGCGTTGGGCACGGCATTGCGATTCCGCACTGCCGTGTCAGCATAAATGCGGGTGCAGGTAGTACAGGTGCAATTGGCGCACTCATTACACTCAGCCAGCCCATAGAATTTGATGCAATTGACGCAGAACCCGTCGATATTTTATTTGCCATGCTCGTGCCCGAAGAAGCACACGATGAACATTTAAAAAATTTAGCCGAGCTTGCCAGTGCTTTAACGCGCAGTGAATTTCGCGATCGCCTGCGCGCCGCAGACACTAATGCCGCGCTTTACGATGCTGCCGTTAATTAATCATGATTATTCAGATGTACCCTTGCTGTGCTCAAGTAGTATGTAATTCTTACAGGGAAAAAGGCTTATGCAATTAGTCATTGTGAGCGGGCTCTCCGGCTCAGGTAAAAGTACCGCCCTGCATGTATTGGAAGATGTGGGTTACAACTGTATTGATAATTTACCGGTAAGCTTATTACCTGCGCTCGTCGCACAAATTGAAATTCATAAAGACGATCAGCACAAATTTGCGATAGGTATAGATGTGCGCAATGCGTGGAAAGATTTGCAGATATTTCCGCAAATGATTAGCACACTTAAAGAAGCACATTTACCCTTTACGGTGATTTTTTTAGATTCGCAATCATCGGTATTGATTCAGCGCTTTAGCGAAACGCGTCGCAAGCATCCGCTCAGCGACAAGCACACCAATTTAGCTGAAGCTATTAGCAACGAGCAGGAATTGCTTGAACCGATTCGCGATACCGCAGATCAAATTATTGATACCAGCCACTTAACGCTGCACGAATTGCGCGACTTGGTGAAAGAGCGTGTGGTAGGCAGAAGTCTGACCTCCATGGCGATATTGTTTGAATCCTTTGGCTTCAAACACGGTGTACCCGTTAATGCTGATTTGGTGTTTGATGCGCGCTGCTTACCCAACCCGCACTGGAAACCTAACCTGCGCCCCCTGACCGGTAAAGATCAGGATGTGATTGAGTTTCTGGAGGCGGAAGATGCCGTCAATGAGATGTATCACGACATAGAACAGTACATGACTCGCTGGTTGCCGCGCTACCAAGCCAACAACCGCAGCTATATTACGATTGCAGTGGGTTGCACTGGTGGCCAGCATCGCTCAGTCTATTTGAGCGAACGATTAAAAGCCCATTTCACTGACCAGTATAGCGATGTTCAAGTTAGACACCGCGACATCCACAAACACAAGAAAAACTAACTTATGCTGACTGAAACTATCACCATCATTAACAAACGCGGCCTGCACGCCCGCGCGGCGGCTAAGTTTGCTACCCTCTCGGCGCAATTTAGATGCCGTACTCAAGCACGCACTAACGGTAGTTGGGTGGATGCGAAAAGCGTCATGTCGCTGATGCTTTTGGCTGCAACCCAAGGCACAGATCTTGAGGTTTCCACCGAAGGCGACGATGAAGCTCAGGCAATGGACACGATTCGCGCACTGATCAATAACCGTTTTGAGGAAGATGAGTAGACAGCTTTCAGTACAAGAAGCCGTTAAGCATCTTAAAACAAAGATTGTTATTTAGACTCACTTCACCTACCCTGTGCGCCCTTTTTTGATCCACTTCTGTACTCAGTAACTTCGCCATCTCAGCAGTTTCAACAGCTACAGCAACACTAGCGTTTAGGCAATACTATGGTTTACAAATACGACGACATTAACCCTGACGATTACATTCGCAGTAAATCGCAAGCCAAACGCGAAATGACCGCGTTGCAAAAGCTGGGCGAGCTGCTTATCGACTTTAATGATAAACAGTTGGCCATGATTCCCGCCGAAGAAAAACTGCTCGATGCGATTCATCAAGCGCGCAAAATGCCGCACCGCGAAGCGCGCCGCCGCCATTTGCAACTGATTGGCAAAATCATGCGCGAAACTAACCACGAAGAAATTCAAGCCGCCGTTGATAAAGTACAGGCGCGCAGCGATCAATATATAAATCGCCAACACCAAGTCGAGCGCTTCCGCGACATGTTGATTGCAGGTGACAAGCAGATCTTCCAAACCCTAGTGACCAACTGCCCCGGTATTGACGTGCAACACCTAAAACAACTGGTGCGCAGCGCCCAAAAAGAGCGCGATGAAAATTTGCCGCCTAAAAGCTCGCGCAAACTGTTTTCATTTATTCGCGAACAGTTAGAACTGCAGGATTAAGATTCTATTCCTGCAATGAAAAACGGCGACCCTAGAGTCGCCGTTTTTATTTCATCTTATTTCTTATTACTTTTTGGGTTTTCGCTTTCTATTCTTCACCACTTTTTCAGTGCTATTCACACTTTTCATCAAATCTTCCTCACTCTCAAACAAGCGATTAAAACTCATTTTCGGCTCGCTCCAATCGCCGCGAATGCTGTAGCTAATACTGGTGGCGCGATCTACTTGCTTCTTAAACAGTTTACTCACGACATAAATCCCCGCCGCTGCGGGTAAACCCGTAACCAGTGCGGTAAAGAAGGTATAACTGCCGACTACCGGCAAGGTCGCAACCAAACGAGCATCAATTTTTTCGTTTTCTAAATCTAACTTTCCGGCCATTTGTAAACGGCTAGAGGGAGTTTTTACCGAGAGTGGCTCCGTAAAAGTCATGGTGCCCGACACAAAACTGGCCTTGCCACTGATTTCATCGTAAGCCAAACCGCTTTTGTAGAGATCCGAAAAATCTAAACGCAGGCGGCGCGCGAGAGAGTCAAAATTGAGGATGGCCATTAAGCGTAAAAGTCCATCGCTGCCGGGGCTGGGGTTATTTTTAAAGCGGCCTTTTTCCAACCAGATATCGATGCTACCCGCCATTTTCTTTAGCGCGAAATCCTGCGGGTCACCGGCCCACATGGCATCTACCTTAAAGCGCGCCGACTGGCTTTCAAGCATGTCTGGCTTTTGCCATTCGCGCAGCACATCGGAAACATTACTCGCAGACAAGGCACCCACAAAATGTGTGCTCGCTACCGAGTCAGCCACCACCCATTCCATTTTAGCGCCGCCCGACTTTTCATCCAAACCGCCAACTGTCACGCCTTTTACGCTGCCGTGAATATTATCAAACACAACCCCTTTGTCATTGGGGCGAACTAGCAAGGACCAATTGCCATAGTTGACGTCATCCATGTAGAGCGCCGCCACGCTGACATCAGCCAGAGGCAACAGGCGCGGATCTATACTGACACGAGCCTTTTTGGAAAGGCCAAGTACAGCATCAGCGGGATCGACATTGGTTAAACCCAAGTTCTGACTTGTTAGGCGCAAAGATTCCAAGCTAATCGCTAAAGGATGATTGTTGTTGTCATGCAGAAGGATATCGCCCACCGCCAGCGGATTGGTAAAACCAATTTTCCAGCCGTCCACTAAGCGCTCGGCACGGACTTGCATATTTTCCAAAGCCAATGGCCCAACTTGATAATGCGCCAACAACACATCAGCACGGAAGGGTAAGCCCGCAACCAGACGAGTGTCTCTCACCTCCAGTACAGTATCCTGTTCACGATTCTCTACTTTTGGCTTTAACAGCATTGCCGCTATTTGTGCGTTGTAATCTAGGTAGCGCTGTTGCACTTTTTTCCACAGTTCTATATCCAAGCCAGGCAAATTACCGCTCAGTAAAAACTGCGGTTCGGTCGCCAATTTTGCTTGGCTACCCAGTGCGATATTGGCATTGGTAAGTTTGTTTTGTTGTTGGGGGTCTAGCTCAAACAATGTATCCAAATAATTATCGTAGCCTATTCGAATCAACGAACTACGTTCAAACAGCGACATGGTAAATTGCAGCGGGCGCTCAGTGTCGGCGGCTTTGCCATAAGGCGCAGGCAAGTCCACGGTTACGCCAGAAAGTGGGCTCTTAACTTTAATAACGGCAATGGGTTGACTGGCATCCCTAACTTCACTTTTAGTGGATTTATGGTTCAGTTCAACCACAGCCTGATAGGGAAACTGCCCACGCATAAACAAGACTTCTGGGCGTTGTGTCCATTTGGCGAGCACGTGACTATCCACCTCGCCCGCCACTTCAACCAAGGTTTGGCTGGCATCACCTTGTTTTTTAGTGGTTAAGAGCGCTTTTACGGGCTCACCAAACAGAATGCCGCTTAAGCCTTCGCTGCTAAGACCTGCGGTTTCATTAAAGCTAATCCGGCCCTTAATATTCTGCATGGCTAACTTAATATTACCCATTTCAAAATGGGGCGACTGAAGATCTATATCCACTTGCTGGCTGGCACCGCTGCCCGCAGGATCGAGCGGAACTGCGATCTTAAGCTGGGTTTGCATGTCGCCATCCAGCGTCCAAGAGTCCATATTGGCGCCAATGTAACGGCGTAACATGCTTTCACGAAGTATGCGCATGCCGTCATCGGCACCACCAATCACATTACCTTCAACCCGCAAAAGTGAGCCGTGTCCATCGGGATTGGGGCGCGCGCTTATCTGCGTTGGCCCAAGCTTACTGTTCAATAAGGTCGCGCTATCCACGCTGGCAAAAACATCGTTATCACTTACCAATAAACGCCCATTAATCCCATTCAAGGCGGGCCATTCAGGGTGATAGTTCAACTGTGCATTGTTCATATCCACAAATAATTGATGGCTGCGCGCGGCAGGGTTGCGATTATTGAGGGTGCCGCGATAGACGAAGCCAACCTCATTCACAAAGCCTGCATTATTGGGGCCTATACTTTTTTCCAACCAGGTCAACAGTGATTTGGGAACGACAGCGGGGGTGTATTTGCTGTAGAGGCTTGCATCCAATTTTTTAGCGCCAATCTGCAAGTAGAGATCTATATCACCAGAGTTGCGCTGCCACGGAATGCTCAGCCACATGTAACCCTTGGCGTGTTCATCGCCATTGGTAAATTCCAAGGCGCCACTGTTAACGTAAATCTGATTTTTATCCGGCTGCAGCCGCCACGCAACGCGACCTTTGGCTTGCTGATATTCCATGGGCGCAGCATAAGTGGGCGAATAGTGCATGCTGAAGCCTTGGCGGCTATCAATATCCACAAAACCGCCATGCTGGTGCGCGTAAACCAGACCATCCACTTTGCGCAGCGCGGGTACGCCATGCCATGCATTTACGCCCACTTGCGCCAAATTAGCTTGCAACTCCCAGCTCTGGGGGCTCTGGGTGGGAATAGCTACGCGCAGATTATGCAGCTCACCCTGTGGGCTCAATTGGCGCATTACTTCGCGCAGCCTGCCTTCACCTAGCACGCCCGCACCATCTAACGCTTTATTTAAATGTTCTAGATCCAAGCGCTGCATATGCAGCATAACGGGGTCAGCAAAACTAGCCGCCGAGGCCGCGAAATTTAAGCCCTCAATTTTTTGTTGATTAACCTTGGCATTAACCTGTTGCAAGGCCAACTGCCATTGACCGCTGTAGAGCCAATGTCCTGCCACATCGGCACTAAAGCTATCCAATGCCAAACTACGGCCGAGGACTGGCACGCCCAGACGTTGGATACCAAGCTTACCCACCAGATCAAAACCTTCGCGCTGGGGGCGATTGCTGAGCCACAAGCTGGCATCGAGCGCACCTTGACTGTGAACTTCAGCCTTGATACCACGCAATAAAAATGCGGTTACGGCTGCGATGGGTTCGTTGGTAGGGAACTGGTTAAGTTGGATAAAGGCTTTACTGCTAAAGGTTTTTTTATTGCGTGGGTCGCCCTTTCCTTCTGCAACCAAACTCAGCGTTTTGGGTTTGCCGGCGACATCGATATCCAATACCAGACGATGGAAATCACCGGCGTTTTCCATGCGTAACAGAGGCGAGTTAAGGGTCGTTTTTGCACCAGAGACAAATTGAAAACTCAATTGGCTACGCGAGAACTCAATACGACGCGACAAGAGCGACATATCAATTAACAAATCCAACTCTGCGGACTGATCTTGATCGACGGCGCGCTTTGGCAACCCTGGAATCTGCCAAAAACCATCGGGGGTTTGTACAAATTCCATGTCCACTCGATCAAGCTGCAAGGCACTCCACACTAAACGCGCATGGGCAAAACTGCCTAACAAATCCAAGCGCATGCGGGCGTGTTCTAGAGCAATGATAGGTTTGTCGGCTTGGCTAACAATACGCAGCTTGCGTACATCGACCATAGGTTTTAGTCCGACCCACTCGGCACTAATGGCACCTATGGTGACCTTGGCATTCAGCTTATTAGAAAGATAGCTGCTAACTTCTTGCGGATAGTCGGCCAAGAGGTGCGAAAAGCTGCGCCCAGCCTGAACTACTACCGCCACAGTAATGGCGGCAAGAGCAAATAAGAGGTAAAACCACTTAATAAATTTGCGAATATAAGTGGTCATAAAACTACAACTGTCATGCGAATAAGTACTTCCTGAAAATCGATACTTTCTAATAAATCGGTATTTCTTAAAAATCGTTACTTCTAATTAAATCGGTACTTCTTAAAAACTTCGCTCTACACCAACACAATATCGTACTGTTCTTGGGTGAAGAGGCTCTCCACCTGAAACTCAATGGTGCGGCCAATAAAGGCTTCTAAATCTGCCACGTAAGCGGCTTCTTCATCGAGCAATCTATCCACCACCAGCGGTGCCGCCAACACCAGAAACTTCTGGTTATCGTAAGAGCGCGACTCGCGCAGAATCTCGCGGAAAATTTCGTAACACACGGTTTCAGCGGATTTCACTTGCCCGCGACCAGCACATACCGGGCATGGCTCGCACAGCATTTGCCCTAAAGATTCGCGGGTGCGCTTGCGCGCCATTTCCACCAAGCCCAGTTCCGAGACACCGGTAATGCGGGTTTTGGCGTGATCTTTTTCAAGCGCTTTTTCGAGCGTGCGCAACACTTGGCGCTGGTGTTCTTGATCCTGCATATCAATAAAGTCGAGGATGATAATCCCGCCCAGATTACGCAGTCTTAACTGGCGCGCGATGGCAGTCGCCGCTTCTAGATTGGTCTTAAATATCGTCTCTTCTAAATTGCGATGCCCGACAAAAGCACCGGTATTAACGTCCACCGTGGTCATGGCTTCGGTCTGCTCGATAATCAAATAACCGTTGGACTTCAGCGGTACGCGGGTATCCAAGGCGCGGCGAATCTCTTCTTCCACACCGTACAAATCCAGCAACGGGCGCTCGCCCGTGTAGCACTCAATTGAATCAACCAACTGCGGCGAATAATTGCTGGCGAAATCCAACATTTGCTGAAATGTTAAACGCGAATCCACACGAATTTTATCGACCGGTGCGCGCGCCAAGTCTCGCAGGGCACGCAAATAAAGAGGCATATCTTTATGGACAACGCCTGGCACTGGGATACCGGTCAGTTTGTCACTTAAATCCGCCCAAAGTTTCTGAAGAAATGGAATATCCGCCAAAATAGCCTCGGCAGTTGCGCCTTCCGCCACTGTGCGCACAATAAAACCGCCAGTGATTGAATATAAGCCCGGTGCACTCTCCATCACTTGGCGCAAACGCTCGCGCTCTTGATCATCTTCAATTCGCACCGATACGCCGATATGGCTGCTGTTAGGCATATAAACGAGGTAGCGAGACGATAAGGTGAGATGAGTGGTTAAGCGCGCACCCTTGGTACTGATGGGATCTTTGGCAACTTGAACCAAAATAGTTTGGCCTTCGCGCACGAGGTTGCGAATGTCGGGAACATCCGCAGCGCGCGGCTCGCCAGCGGGCGATTCAGGCACCATATCGGCAGCATGAATAAAGCCGGTGCGCTCCAAGCCTATATCCACAAATGCAGCTTGCATGCCGGGTAAAACGCGCACAACTTTGCCTTTGTAGATATTGCCCACATAGCCTTTGCCGTGACTGCGTTCGATGTACAGCTCTTGCACTACGCCATTTTCAACCAGCGCTACACGCGTCTCCACGGGGGAGACATTGATAAGAATTTCTTCACTCATGTGAATTCGTCTACTTGTTTTGCAAAAGGGTTATTGCCAGTAGGGCACGGAAAATTCGTCTAAGAGTAAAACCGTCTGCTCAATTGGCAGACCAACAACTCCGGTATAGCTGCCGCGAATTTGCTGCACAAATACCGCACCTAAACCCTGAATCGCATAGCCGCCAGCTTTATCGCGCGGCTCGCCAGATCTCCAATAAGTGGCAATCTCTTGTTCCGAGAGCGGGCGAAAGACCACATCGGTTACTGAAAGTTTTATCTCGCATCTTTTCTCTACAAGCGTATCTGCCGTCATGGCTACAGCAGTCATAACTTGATGTGTCGCGCCCGCTAGCTTACGCAGCATTTCCGCAGCGTGTTCCGAGCTTTGGGGTTTCTCTAAAATTTCATTGTTGATAACCACAATGGTATCTGCACCCAACACCGGTTTTGGTGGAAGCATTAAGCGCTTAACACAGGCTAAACCCGCTTCGGCTTTCTCGCGCGCCAAGCGCTGCACATAATCACTAG
>DAOORH010000110.1:0-9200 GCA_035389145.1 Cellvibrio sp. | reverse complement strand
AGCTTACCATCAATCGTTAAAGCCCCAAGTTTCGGCGTACTCTCATCAAGCAATAAATGTTTTCCTGCCGGAATAACCACATTCTCTCCTTCAATAGGTTTTTTTAACGAAGCCCAAGTGGCTGCGTCTGACCATAGCAAGATGCCTGTATTAGGCAAAGACGAAGTAGAGGACGATGAAACTTGCGATGAGCTGCTGGCGCTGGATAAAGAAGCTAAATGTGAAGAAACTTGAGAAGAAACTTGAGATGAAGCGCTAACACTAGATGATGACGATACACTTGATGATGCCGAGCTTATTTGAATTCCTATACTGGCGCTGGACAAAGAAGCAAGCGACGAAGTGGAGGACGATGAAAAACTCGATGAGACTCGCGATGAGCTGCTAGAGCTAGAGCTAGAGCTAGAGCTAGAGCTAGATAAAGAAGCTAAATGAGAAGAAGCTTTAGATGAAGTACTGATACTAGATGATGACAATACGCTTGATGAAGCCGAGCTTATTTGAATTACCACACTGGCGCTGGACAATGACGGCGATGTATTAAAGCTTGAATCAGACCCGCCACCCCCGCCCCCACAGGCACTTAGAAAACCAGAAACAAGAACCACATACAGCCATTTAAAAATATTTTTCATACGCAAAACTTCAACCTTGATGGAAAAATTAGCTCGTCAACGATCGAAGTATAACAACAACTCACAATGTTAGCGCTATCATGTTGTCGTTTTTGTTAACGGTTCCACACTAAGGAAATAATTTTCTTCGCCAATAGCGGATATTGATATTTAAAATATAACCCCAAAATACCCTACTTCGAGCTTATAAATAAATCTGTACAACTGTTAATCATTAGCCCAAAAATAAGAAAACAAAAAATGAATAGAAAGATCCAGAAGGCTTCCACGCGAAGTAGCGAAGACATAAAATGCGCAGCGCCTTCCGACACAAAAATACCAAAGCACTGCTCTTCTTCATCGCCATCCTCGCTTGCGGGATGACGACTCCCTTTTAAATAAAAATTTGCGTATATCGAATTAAGTCATTACTTACCCGTAGCACCTTGAATCAGCGCATCAAATGCTTGCTGATCTAACACTACATTATTTTTTCTATCCAGCATGCCGCCGGTATCCCAAAAGAAGGGTTGCATGCCGCTCGTTAAAGCAGATGCATGCTGATTTGTGTGCGCTTGGTTTTGACGGTTCCTATGATGCGATTGCTCGCTTCGCCAGAGAGTGGCGGCGTCAGCAGTTGGAGTTGAGCAAAGGCGCGAGCAAACACACGTACATCCCATTGCAGTTCAAACCTGGTGAGGCATTTCAATTTGATTGGAGTGAAGATTGGGCTGTGATTGCGGGTGAGCGCGTGAAGCTCCAAGTCGCGCATTTCAAGCTGAGTTATAGCCGCGCTTTCTTTGTTCGCGCATATCTTTTGCAAACCCATGAGATGCTGTTCGATGCGCATCATCATGCGTTTACGGCGTGGGGCGGAATTCCGCAGCGTGGCATTTACGACAACATGAAAACCGCTGTCGATAAGGTAAGACGAGGCAAGCAGCGCGATGTTAATGCTCGCTTTTCATCCATGGTCAGCCACTACCTGTTCGATGCTGAGTTTTGTAATCCTGCCGCTGGCTGGGAGAAGGGTCAGATCGAGAAGAATGTGCAGGATGCACGGCGACGACTGTGGCAGAAGGTTCCTGCACAGCCTTCGCTAGTAGCGCTAAACGATTGGTTGCGTGAACGCTGTATTGAGCTTTGGAGCGAATCGACGCACCCCACTGAATCTATGACGATTCAAGCCGCACTTGATATCGAACGTACTTTCCTGATGCCTACCGGTCAGGCATTTGATGGCTTTGTAGAACAGACCAAGCGTATTTCGCCAACCTGCCTAATCACCTTCGAGCGCACGCGTTACAGCGTTCCGTCCTCGTTTGCGAATCGCCCTGTGAGCCTGCACATCTATCACGACCATCTGGAAGTGATTGCCGAAGGCAACATCATTGCCATTCACAAACGGCTGTTTAACCGCAAACACGTACACATGACGACGGTCTATGACTGGCGACATTACCTTTCCGTATTGCAACGCAAGCCCGGTGCGATTCGTAACGGCGCGCCCTTTGCTGAACTGCCACAAGCCTTTCAAACACTGCAAACCATTTTGTTAAAACGCTTAGGTGGCGACCGCGAGATGGTGGATATTCTTGCGCTTGTGTTGCTACACGATGAACAGGCTGTACTCACAGCAGTCGAGTTAGCGCTTGAAACTGGAGCGCCCTCCAAGCAAATCGTGATCAATATCTTGAGTCGATTACTGGAAGGGTCGCCGCTCGCACCGATTGAGATTCCACCTGCATTGGCGCTGCGTATTGAACCCCTCGCCAACGTCACGCGTTATGACAACTTGAGAACACAAGGCCTGATAATACAAGGAGAGCATCATGCACACTAATCCCATGATCCCAACACTGAAATCCTTAAAGCTCTACGGCATGGCCCACGCGCTTAGCGATCTTGCAGAACAAGATTCACCGGCGTTTCAAGCCAGCACGGGCATCCTCGATCATCTGCTCAAGGCGGAATTGGCTGAACGCGAAGTGCGCTCGGTGGCCTATCAACTTAAAACCGCCAAGTTCCCTGCCTACCGCGATCTCAGTGGTTTCGACTTTGCCAGCAGCATGGCCAACGAAGCACTTATCCGCCAACTCTGTGGTGGTGACTTTATGGATACAGCGCAGAATGTGGTTTTTGTTGGCGGCCCAGGAACGGGTAAAACTCATCTTGCGACAGCCATCAGCATACAAGCCATTGAACACCTTCATCGTCGCGTTCGCTTCTTCTCGACAATCGAATTAGTTAATGCGCTGGAAAAAGAAAAGCAGCAAGGCAAAGCAGGACAAATTGCAGCACGACTCACGCATGCAGATTTGGTGATCTTGGATGAAATGGGTTATTTGCCCTTCAGTCAAACCGGCGGGGCATTGTTATTCCACTTGATGAGTAAGTTGTACGAATGTACCAGCATGGTCATCACCACCAACCTTAGCTTTGCCGAATGGTCGAACGTATTTGGTGATGCAAAGATGACAACAGCATTATTAGATCGCGTAACACACCACTGCCATATTGTTGAAACCGGCAATGACAGCTATCGTTTTAAAGAGAGTTCAAACCAACCGAAAAAGGAGAAAAAGACGCCGACTTATCCACAACCCAAACCCGTAAAATAAACCATTTAGGGTGGGTCAATATTCAATGCAAATGGTGGGTCAGTTTTAAGTGCAAATCAACACCTATGTCGCTCCACGTGCTCTATCAAATAATGATCTATCATTTGAGCGGTTAGATAACCCGTCATACTCTCTTTCAATAACGCTTCTTTTTGTTTTGTCATTTCTAAATCCCTAAACTCTCGGGGATCACCATGCGTCTCTCTGATTGATTTCTGCTTAATATAGGCAGCTCGCGCTTCACTCAAAGTCATAGATGGGTAACTACCTAGCTTAATTTGCCTTAATTTGTCGCCCGCGACCTTATATCTATATACCCATGTTTTAGTTCCGTTTTTATTGGCTTTCAGACGCAAACCCCTATGAGGTGCTGTATCCGCTAAAACACCCTCTTTATGACGTTTTACTGTGAGTGCATCGAGCGGTTTGCTAGAATCTCGATCTGACATACTTAAAGCCTTCTTTATTGATAATGATTATCATTTTCATGAGAGTTTTTCGACTTGTAGCTCGTAGCTCGTAGCTCGTAGCTCGTAGCTCGTAGCTCGTAGCTCGTAGCTCGTAGTATTCAGTGTAGCTTAGCTGTCAAACTACACTACAAGCTACACTAAACACTGCAACATAGTGACATTCTCTGAGACTTCTTGATACCAGATGATACTACCTAGTTAGACGAATTTAATCTCATAAGCTTATGATTTATAACGAGAAAAATACTTAAAATGAGCGAAAACAACGACTTACAGATTGATCAAAATAACTCTCACACCCCTATGATGCAGCAATATTTACGCATCAAAGCTCAGCATAAAGATGAAATCGTGTTTTATCGCATGGGCGATTTCTATGAGTTGTTTTTTGATGATGCTAAACGCGCGTCGCAAATTTTGGATATCACCCTCACCGCGCGCGGCAAATCTAACGGCGAGCCTATTCCCATGGCGGGGATTCCGTTTCATTCCGCCGATGGCTACTTGGCTAAATTGGTAAAAGAAGGTGTGTCGGTTGCCATCTGCGAACAAATCGGCGACCCAGCTACCAGCAAAGGGCCCGTTGAACGTAAGGTCATGCGCATTGTTACGCCGGGCACTGTGAGCGATGAAGCGCTGCTGGATTCGCGTCGCGATAATTTGCTGGTTGCGCTGCACCAATCCGGCGAAACATTTGGCATTGCATCGCTCGATATGGCGAGCGGCCGTTTCTTAGTGCTTGAAGTTGAGGGATTGGATGCGGCACTCGGCGAGTTGCAGCGTTTAAGCCCTGCGGAATTGTTATTGAGCGATCACCTTACAACACCAGCCTTGATTGAAAACCGCAAAGGCCTGCGCCGCCGTGGCCCGTGGGAATTTGATTACGAAACCGCTGAACGTTTACTGGTGCAACAATTTAGCACTAAAGATTTGGCGGGCTTTGGCTGCGAGCACCTCAAAGCCGCACTTTGCGCCGCTGGTTGCCTATTGAGTTATGCGCGCGAAACCCAGCGCACCGCCCTGCCCCATGTGCGCAGCCTAGCCCACGAAAACCGCGATGAAGCGGTGATTATGGATGCCGCCACGCGCCGCAATTTAGAGTTGGATATCAACCTCAATGGCGGCGATGAACACACGCTTTTCTCTGTATTGAATCGCGCCGCTACTAGCATGGGCAGCCGCTTGCTGCGCCGCTGGTTGAATCGCCCCTTGCGCGATATTGATTTACTCAACGCACGCCAAGATGCCATCACCAGCCTGCGCCACAACTATGCGTTTGAGGTGACTAACGGAATCTTGAAGCAAGTTGGTGATATGGAGCGAATTCTGGGCCGCTTGGCGTTGCGCTCATCCCGCCCACGGGATTTGTCGCGCCTGATGATGTCTATTGCCTGCTACCCCGAACTACAATCCGAACTCGCAAAACATTCATCGCACTTAATTCACGAACTTGCACAGCAAATCAGCACCTTCCCTGAATTGGTTGAATTGCTGTCGCGCGCGATTATCGAAAACCCGCCCGTAGTAATTCGCGAAGGCGGCGTAATTGCGGATGGCTATGATGCCGAGCTGGATGACTTACGCAATATCAGCACTAACGCTGGCCAATACCTGCTGGACTTGGAATTGCGCGAACGCGAGCGCACGGGCATCCCAACCTTAAAAGTGGGTTACAACCGTGTACACGGATATTTTATCGAACTGACTAGCGCGCAATCGGAAAAGGCACCGGCGGATTATATTCGTCGCCAAACACTGAAGAATGCCGAGCGCTACATCACCCCCGAATTGAAAGAGTTTGAAGATAAGGCGCTCTCAGCCAAGAGCCGCGCGCTTGCCCGCGAAAAAGCGCTTTATGAAGAGTTGTTGGATATTCTCAATGAACAGCTGATTCCACTACAGAACTCGGCAAATGCGGTATCCGAATTGGATGTACTGGCAACGCTGGCCGAACGTGCAGACGCACTTGGTTTTTGTCGCCCCGTGCTTTCGCTTAAAGCAGGCATCAATATTCAAGGCGGTCGCCACCCAGTGGTGGAACAAGTGACCAGCACGCCCTTTGTGCCGAATGATTTAGTGTTTCATCGCGAGCGCCATATGTTGATTGTGACCGGCCCGAATATGGGCGGTAAATCAACCTATATGCGCCAAGCAGCATTGATTGTGCTGCTCGCCCATATAGGTAGCTTCGTGCCTGCGCAGAGCGCTGAAATTGGCATTGTAGACCGCATATTTACGCGTATTGGCTCGTCCGATGACTTAGCCGGTGGTCGCTCAACCTTTATGGTGGAGATGACCGAAACCGCGAATATTCTCCACAATGCCACCGCCCGCAGTTTGGTATTGATGGATGAAATCGGGCGCGGCACCAGTACCTTCGATGGCCTTTCGTTAGCGTGGGCCTGCGCTAAACATCTTGCCGAAAAAGTCAGTGCATTTACTTTGTTTGCGACTCACTACTTTGAAATTACGAGCTTGCCGGAATCCATTCCCGGTATCGCCAACGTCCACCTGAATGCCACCGAACACAACGACAATATTGTGTTTTTGCATAAGGTTCAGGAAGGCCCTGCCAGCAAGAGTTACGGTTTACAGGTGGCGAAGCTTGCCGGTATTCCTGCCGAAGTTTTAGCGCAGGCGCAGGCGCAGTTACACCTACTTGAGCAAGGCGTGCATCCTGAGCACTCTACTGTCGCGCTTACGCAAACGGCACTGCCAGTATCACCAGATCCTGTGTCTCCTCTGCAATCAGGATTGTTCGATGCTTTGCCAGACCCTGCGCTGGAAGCCTTGAAAAAAATCAATCCAGATAACCTATCGCCGCGAGAAGCGCTGGAACAACTCTATCGCTTGAAGGAAATATTGAAGAAAGGGCGCTAAACTCTAAGGGCTGCGCGCAAACCGCTACCCAAAACAGCCCAGCCTGTTTAGAATGCGCGCTTCTGAGTATCAGCCATTTATTTTCTAGTCGTTTGGGGAGTCAACTATGACTTTTGTTGTTGGGGAAAATTGCATCAAGTGTAAGCACACAGATTGTGTGGAAGTCTGCCCAGTAGATTGCTTCTACGAAGGCCCCAATTTTTTGGTGATTCACCCAGACGAGTGTATTGATTGTGCTCTGTGTGAGCCAGAATGCCCCGTAGGCGCGATCTTCTCTGAAGATGAACTGCCAGAAGATCAAGCGGTATTCCTTGAGCTTAATGCTGAATTGGCAGAAGTTTGGCCAAATATCACCGAGATTAAAGAGTCTCCGGCAGATGCTGAAGAATGGGATGGCGTACCAGGTAAGTTAAAGTTGCTGGAACGTTAATCGCACACTTTAAAGTGTCTTCTAAAAACCGCGCTAGTCGCGGTTTTTTATTGCTCGAATATTTCTAGTCCCAGCAAAACGTAAATACCAGAAACAACAAAGGCAGCCGAAGCTGCCTTTTGTGTTACATCAGGATTGATTAGGCGCTAAATAATGCGGTGCTATCCAAACCTTGTTTTTCCATAATATCGCGCAGACGCTTTAAGGCTTCTACTTGAATTTGACGGACACGTTCGCGAGTCAAACCAATTTCATGACCAACCTCTTCCAAAGTGCTTACTTCGTGGCCGCGTAAACCAAAACGACGTGAAAGTACTTCGCGTTGTTTTTCAGTTAATTCATCTAACCAAGAATCTAAACTCATGGTCAAATCGCGCTCTTGCAAAATAGCAGCGGGGTCAGAGATATGAGTATCGGCAATGGTATCTACAATGGTTCTGTCAGATGATGGGCCAATGGGGGTATCAATTGAAGTTACACGCTCATTCAAGCTCAGCATGCGCTCTACATCTGCTACTGGCTTTTCTAACAAGTGTGCAATTTCTTCTGGTGACGGTTCGTGGTCAAGCTTCTGAGAAAGCTCGCGCGCAGCACGTAAGTAAATATTCAATTCTTTAACAACATGAATCGGCAAACGGATGGTACGCGTTTGGTTCATGATCGCGCGCTCGATGGTTTGACGAATCCACCAAGTCGCATAAGTAGAGAAACGGAAGCCGCGCTCTGGGTCAAATTTTTCAACAGCGCGAATCAAACCCAAGTTGCCTTCTTCGATCAAATCTAGAAGCGCTAAACCACGGTTTACATAACGACGGGAAATTTTTACAACTAGGCGAAGGTTACTTTCAATCATGCGCTTACGTGCAGCTTCGTCGCCTTTAAGGGCTTTGCGAGCAAAGAACACTTCTTCTTCAGCGCTTAATAATGGGGAGAATCCAATTTCGTTGAGGTAAATCTGAGTTGCATCGAGGGTTTTATTAAATTTATCGTCTAGAATTCGTTCACTAACACCTGCTGAGCGTGTTGCTTTCGGTACTTCCTCTTCTTCCGCCAGTAACATATCACTTTCATCAAAATCAACTTCTTGCGCCATGAACACGTCGTCGCGATCAAATACGCCTGATTCTTTAGTTTGCAAAGTCATTTTCAGCCCCTTAAATCGTAAAATTTAGCTAGTTCAAACTAGCTTACCCAAGCTATACCCATTCCCTTCAGCCTACTTCTTTATTCTGGATCAGGTTTTCGAGTCGCTTCACAGACCCCAGTTATATTTACTTATCGAATGTGTCAGCACTATTAACGCTTGGGTAAAAATTTCAGTGGATCCACTGGACTACCTTCGCTACGAATCTCAAAGTGAAGCTTAACTCTATCAGTACCGCTTGAACCCATATCGGCAATTCTTTGCCCAGCTTTAACGAAATCGCCTTCTTTTACTGATATTTCATCATTATGTGCGTAAGCACTTAAGAAGGTTTCGTTATGTTTTATGATGAGCAACTTACCGTACCCGCTCAACCCGCTTCCGGCGTAAACCACTCTCCCAGAAGCTGCTGCAAGCACAGGCTCCCCCAATTTCCCACTAAGATCAATACCTTTATTTAATCCAGTCTCGCCCTGAAATAGGGCAATCAGTTTCCCAGCGGATGGCCAGTGCCACTTAGGAGCGCTTTGTAAACCAGCACTGCCCTTTGATTTAGACGAAGCAGTCGATCCTTTTTCTGACCGAGAACTGCCTGAAACGCCCCCTTTGCCATGACTATTTTTTACAGTTGACTTGGTATTGCCGGTATTTGTGTTCTGGCCATTTCCGGCACGCAGATCAACACGAACTTTCTGTGAGGGATAGATAGTATAAGGCGATTTTATAGCGTTAAATTCAGCGAGTTTTTTAAGGTCTACACCATATCGCCACGCAATCGAAAAGAGCGTTTCGCCGGCGCTAACCGTATGTACTTTTCCTTTAGGAGTTAAGCGACCAGATCGCTCGTCAACCTCTGCACCACGGTTGGATGCACATGAAGACACCAAACAAAAAATGATCAATATACTGACCACTCTTAATAAGATATCTGAACTTGTATAGGAGCGTATAAGCATATTAAGGTGCAGGATCTAGGGTTAAGTATTTGTTGTTTTTATAACTTATAGTGCTAAATATATGAAATTTATTTTAAAATTATCT
>DAOORH010000109.1:0-9204 GCA_035389145.1 Cellvibrio sp. | reverse complement strand
CCAGTGATTTAGTGGAGTACGATTTTGCTCGCTCGCCAAAATTGAATGTGCCGGGAGATTGGAATACCCAAGACGAAAAATTATTTTTATATGAGGGCACGGTTTGGTATCACCGCGATTTTGATATAGGCAAAAAAGTTGATTTGAACTACGCCCTCTATTTTGGTGCCATAAATTATCATGCGACGGTTTATTTAAACGGCAAGAAAGTTGGTGCCCACGAAGGTGGTTTTACACCTTTCCAATTTGATATTACCAGTGATGTGAAGCCCGGCCTTAATTCGTTGGTGGTTAAGGTAGATAACCATCGCGAGCGCGACCAGATTCCTACGGTGAACACCGATTGGTGGAACTACGGTGGCATCACTCGTTCGGTAAAAGTATTGCAATACCCCAAAGCGCATATCAAAGATTATTTTGTACAGCTCAGCGCAACGGAAGCGGGTGTGATTGAAGGTTGGGTAAAAGTTGATCTGAATGGGAAAGCAAATACAGATGCACAAAAGCTAGAATTGCGTATTCCTGAATTAAATATTGTGCAGCAGTTGAATGTTAATAAAAATGGCGAAGTGAAATTTGAAATAGCCGCTAAGCCGCTCTTGTGGAGCCCCGAGTCACCCAAGCTTTACGCGGTGGATATTCAATATCAGCAAGATGTGGTTCACGATAAAATTGGCTTTAGAACTATTGCGGTACAAGGTGAAAATATTTTACTCAATGGTAAATCGGTTTTCTTGCGCGGCATTAGTATTCACGAAGAATCGCCCTTACACCCCGGCCGCGCGTGGAGTGAAGAAGATGCGCGCATATTATTAACGTGGGCGAAAGAGCTGGGCTGTAATTTTGTGCGCTTGGCGCATTACCCTCACGGCGAAAATATGGTGCGTATGGCCGATCAAATGGGGTTAATGGTATGGTCTGAAATTCCTGTGTATTGGACGGTGCTATTCAATAATCCCGCCGTTTATGCCAAAGCAGAAAATCAATTAGAAGAAATGATTGCACGCGATAAAAACCGCGCCGCTATTGTCATGTGGTCAATGGCGAATGAAACCCCCAACTCACCTGCACGCTTAAAATTTATTGGACAGTTGGCAGAGAAGGCGAGAGAACTTGATTCTACTCGCTTAATTACTGCGGCATTGGATACGCAAAGCGATGACAAGGGTGCGAAATCCATTGACGACCCTTTGTCTGCCATTGTGGATGTTATAGGGGTAAACAGTTATTGCGGTTGGTATGTTGCGACACCCGGTAGTTGCGCAAATTTAAAATGGGTATCGCGCTACCGCAAGCCGGTGATAATGAGTGAGGTTGGAGCTGGCGCTTTGCAGGGCTTGCATGGCGATAAAGCCCAGCGTTGGACGGAAGAATATCAAGCGGACGTGTACACCCATAATTTAGCCATGATCGACAACATGAGTTTTATTCGCGGTTTATCGCCATGGATTTTAAAAGACTTTAGATCGCCGCGCCGTCCATTGCCCGGTATTCAAGATTTTTGGAATCGCAAGGGTTTAATTTCTGATAAAGGCATTAAGAAAAAATCTTGGTTTATTTTGCATGACTACTATGTAAAAAAGGCTAATTAAATAGGTGCAAACTTATGCGAGCAAAATATTTAAGTGCGCTAATACTAATTGCTAGTCAATTTTTCCCTTGCGTCTATGCTCGAGAAATTGTATTGGCTTTTGATGACACCTTAGCGCGCTCGACAAGCTTGGATGGCTCTGCACGTACTAAAATGTTGATCAATAGCATGGCAAGAGCTGATGTAAAGCAGGCCATGTTTTTGATTAAAAGTAAAACCTTAACCACGAATACTATCGATCGCATGATGTATTACGATGCAACCGGTCAGTTCATTGTGAATGCCGGGCACAATTATTCGCTGCTGCATCGCGCTAAAAGTTATGGTTACCCTATCGATATTATGAAGGCGGATAACGCCTTAGAATCTTACGTTAATTACCATAGGCATATCACTTACCCCTATTTAGATGGCGGTGGGGATATAGAGTTATTGCAACAATTACAGCGCTATCTTGCTGAGCATCATTATTTTCCCATCTACGTGACTACACAGGTTCACGATGAATATATGAACAAACTGTATCAGCAACGCGTTGAAAGTGGCCGTACGGTAGATATTCGTGCTTTAGAAAAAGCCTATGTCAAGATGGTGATGGATAAGGTTTTAGCTTATGATGCTAGCGCTTATTTAAAATTAGGTACAAGCCCTCGCCAGGTTTTGCTATTGAATGAAAATGACCTGGCTGCTTATTGTATTATTGGCGTTATAGATGCGTTGAATGAGCAAGGTTTTAAGGTTATTGCCCCTGAAAAGGTATTTACAGACCCAGTGGTAAACCCTTATTTTGTTTCAAACTTTAGCGTTAATATACTGAATCGTCACCTCATAGGTTTACCAGAAGCCAAGCGCAAATGGCCCTATATTGTGAGCACAAAAGATAAAGAAACGGTTCACGCCTATTTAAAAGCGGAAGGGCTGGAGGGGCTTTTGCCCTAGTACATTCTAATAAGAACATGTAATCGGCACTGCGCTTTTGTCGCACTTGCTGTGTCTATTATTTTACCTGGGGAACTTTATGCAACCAGCATTGTTTGAGCAGGCGCTTGAATTATTGGTTTTTGGTATGGGTACCGTTTTTGTGTTTCTCGCTCTGTTGGTGATTGCTGTGAATGTGATGTCACGCCTGATCGAAACCTGCTTTCCTGAACCCATAGTATTGGATGCGCAGCCCACCAGAGCAAGAACGGATAGTAACCTTGTAGATACCAGAACCCTTGCCATTGTTCAGGCTGCCATTCGTCAACATCGCGACAGCAATACGCGCGGTTAATTCAGGAATTTACCCATGACTAACAACCCACTCGGAATTACCGATGTAGTCTTGCGCGATGCGCATCAATCCTTATTTGCAACACGCCTACGTTTGGATGATATGTTGCCGATTGCCGAAAAATTAGATCGCATTGGTTTTTGGTCGCTAGAGTCTTGGGGCGGCGCCACTTTTGATGCGTGTATTCGCTATTTGGGCGAAGACCCTTGGGATCGCATTCGCGAATTGAAAAAAGCTATGCCCAAAACGCCGCAACAAATGTTATTGCGGGGGCAAAACTTATTAGGTTACCGCCATTATGCGGATGATGTTGTGGAAAGCTTTGTAGAGCGCGCTGCGGTGAGTGGAGTGGATGTATTCCGCGTGTTTGATGCTATGAATGATATGCGCAATATCGACATAGCTATGAAGGCGGTAAAACGTGTTGGTAAGCATGCCCAAGGTACGCTCTCCTATACCTTGAGCCCGGTTCACAATTTGGACGGCTGGGTTGCGCAAGCAAAACAAATTGAAGATATGGGTGCAGATTCCATTTGCATTAAGGATATGGCGGGCCTGTTAAAACCCTATGAGGGTTACAAGCTGGTAAAACGCTTAAAAGCAGAGTGCGAAATTCCGATTCATATGCAATGCCATGCTACCACTGGGTTGGCACATGCCACTATTTTGAAGTGTGTGGAAGCGGGTATCGATAATGTGGATACCGCTATTTCATCTATGTCGATGACTTATGGTCATAGTCCAACCGAAACCTTGGTCGCCACGCTAGAGGGCACTAATCGCGATACCGGTTTGGATTTAATTCTGCTGGAAGAAATCGCCACTTACTTTCGTGAAGTCCGTAAAAAATATGCAAAATTTGAAGGCTCATTAAGAGGCGTAGATGCGCGCATTTTAATTGCGCAAGTTCCTGGCGGCATGCTGACCAACATGGAAAGCCAATTGCGCGAGCAGGGCGCCATTGATCGCTTTGATGAAGTTTTGCAAGAAATTCCACGGGTGCGTGAAGACTTGGGCTTTATTCCCTTGGTAACGCCCACCTCGCAAATTGTAGGCACTCAAGCGGTATTAAATATATTGAGTGGCGAGCGCTATAAAAATATTTCTAAAGAAACGGCAGACGTATTGCGTGGCGAATACGGTGCAACACCGGCGCCTATGAATGTTGAGTTGCAAGCAAAAGTGTTAGCTGACGGTGAGCGACCTATTACGTGCCGACCAGCCGATAATATCGCACCGGAATTGGCAAAGTTGACCGCGGCACTCGAGAAGGAAGCGGCACTGCGCAATATTACTTTGCGTATTGGCGAAGAAGAATTAGACGATGTGTTGACCTATGCGTTGTTCCCACAAATTGGTTTGCGGTTTTTAGAAAATCGCAATAACCCCACGGCATTTGAAGTGGCGCCTACCGGCAAAGAAAGCAATCTGATCACTAATGATGCCGGCGAAGAAGTTTATACCGTTGAAGTGGAAGGTAAAAAATATACGGTCACCGTTAATAATGGCGGTGATCTTACCGGTATTAAACCTTTGCAAAGTACCACGGCGGCAAAACCCATGGCGGTTGTAGCTTCGCGCTTAGTCGCCGCACCTTTGGCGGGCAATATTATTAAAGTGTTCGTCAGCGTGGGTGATGAAGTTGAAGAGGGTGAAGTTTTATTGCTTCTAGAAGCGATGAAAATGGAAACACAGATTAGCGCACCTTGTGCGGGAATTATCAGCAGTGTTGACGTAAAAAATGGTGATTCTGTTTTGGTAGGTAAAACACTGCTCTCCATCACCCCGGTGGAGAAATAAGCGATGGACACTTTATTTAACCTTTGGCATTCCACGGGTATTCATCTTATGCAATCCGGTCAATTAATTATGATCGGTATTTGTTTGCTGTTTCTCTATCTTGCTATTCGCAAGGGGTTTGAGCCTTTACTGTTATTGCCGATAGGTTTTGGTGGTTTGCTGGCTAATTTGCCGGCGGCAGGTTTGGCGCTATCTGCGCTTGAGCAAGCGCTGCAAAATGGCACACCGGAAATTGGTGCTGCACTTGCACAGCTGGTGGGCTTAAGCGCAGCAGATGGCGATGCATTGATTTATAAAACCTTATTAAAAGCGGAGCCTGCCGTTTACCAAACAGCCTTGCATATGGTTCAGTCTGCCGGCTACGGCGATGGCATGCTCTACACCTTTTATAAAGTGTCTATTGCTAGCGGCGCCGCGCCACTGATTATTTTTATTGGTGTGGGCGCCATGACGGATTTTGGCCCTTTACTCGCAAACCCCAAAACCCTGTTGTTGGGTGCTGCCGCACAATTTGGTATTTTTGCGACTATCCTTGGCGCCATAGGGTTAAATTATTTTGGTATGGGTTTTACGTTGGCCGATGCTGCCGCGATTGGCATTATTGGTGGCGCAGATGGCCCTACGGCTATTTATGTTGCAAGCAAACTTGCGCCAGATTTGCTGGGTGCTATTGCAGTTGCCGCATACAGTTATATGGCGCTAGTGCCCCTTATTCAACCGCCCATAATGCGTTTGTTAACTACAAAAGCAGAGCGTGGCATTGTGATGCAACAGTTGCGCACGGTGAGTAAGCGCGAAAAAATTATATTCCCTATCGTTATGTTAATTTTGGTGGGTTTAATTTTGCCAGACGCCACCCCGCTTTTGGGCAGCTTTTGCTTTGGTAATTTAATGCGCGAAGCAGGCGTTGTAGATCGCCTGTCGGATACTGCTCAAAACGCTCTAATCAATATCACCACTATTTTTCTTGGGCTATCGGTTGGCTCTAAGCTCGCGTCAGATAAATTTTTAGATCCCAAAACCTTAGGCATTATTGTGCTTGGCATGATTGCCTTTGGTATAGGTACTGCAGCGGGCGTGCTTATGGCAAAACTCATGAATGTATTTAGTAAACACAAAGTGAATCCGCTTATTGGTTCTGCCGGTGTTTCTGCCGTGCCTATGGCCGCGCGGGTTTCTAATAAACTGGGCCTGCAAGCTAACCCACAAAACTATCTATTGATGCATGCCATGGGGCCTAATGTAGCTGGTGTTATAGGTTCTGCCGTTGCTGCAGGTGTTATGATTACTATTATTTCCTCATTACCTACCGCGGGTTAGTTTGAAAGCTCGGGTAAATAACACTACCCGAGCATTCTTCCATTCAATCAAGCGGGCTCTGCACCTTATCGCCCAGCTCATCCAATACATGCAAATAAATTTCTGTGGTGCGAATATCAGTATGGCCCATCAGTGTTTGAATTTGTTTTAAATCATATTTGGCTTGCAATAAACGCGTTGCGAAAGAGTGACGAAAGGTATGGCAACTTGCCTGCTTAAAAATTCGTGCTTCTCTAATCGCATCCTTAACATGTGATTGTAAGGTGCCGCTATAAACATGATGACGCCGCATAATATTCGCGCGCGGGTCTTTAGCGATATTGTCGGATGGGAACATAAATTGCCATTCAAGTGCGTGGCCCGCGTAGGGGTATTTTCGTTCCAGTGCGTGGGGTAAATAAACTGCGCCAACGTCGCGCGCCTTATCAAACTCCAATAATTTTGAAACCGTAAATACTTGATTTTTTAAGTCCGTGATTAAACTTTTAGGTAAAAGCGTAGTTCTATCTTTGCCGCCCTTAGCATCTCTAATAATGAGATAGCCCATTGCAAAATCTACATCTTTAACGCGAAGCCGTAACACCTCTGAGATTCTGCAACCCGCGCCATACATGACTTGAGCCATCAGCTTGTAAGGCATAACCATACAGTCAATAACAGCCATTGCTTCAGCATGAGTGAATACAGTAGGAATTTTCTGAGGCTTTCTCGCGTACTTAAAATCCAGTTTTTCAATCGGTTTTTTTAAAAATCGATTATAGAGAAACATAATTGCATTCAACGCCGTTTTTTGGGTGTTTGGCGCAACCTCTGCCACTATGGCTAAATGCGACAAATAAGCTTCTATTTGCTTGGAGCCCAGCTTTGCGGGATGCTCTTTCTTGTTAAATAAAATGTATTGATGAACCCAATGAACATATGTATTCTCGGTTGCATAGCTTTTGCCATCCTTGCGGATAAAAGCACGAAACTGATCTAAGAATTTAGTGGGTTTTGAAGGGAGAGGGATTTTGACATTTTCCATAATATACCTGCATATAAATCATCCGTGAGCGGTGAATATATAGCTGCCGCTTTAAAGTTTCAAGCGTTTTTCATTCGCCGTATATCTACAAATATATTAAACCGTATATCTCCAACCTTATTTTGTTGTTAGGGTAAGTTGTTGTTATAAAGGGGCTTTTTTGTTCCGGTTTGGCCTTGCCGACCGGAAATATACGGCCTTAAACTTTGAATAAACTGTTAAATAATCTACATTAGGGAGTTTCTCGTGCAAAAAGTATTTCTATTAATTCTATGTTTGGTGGCGACTTCTGCATTAGCACTAGATCTACCTGAAATGTCATTTACCAATCAAACGGGCTATTTGAAAAAATTCCCATTAGATCAAGCTACTCCTTCGGACCTCTTAAATGCGTACGGCCCACCAAAAAGCAAAATGGATGGCCTGCCTGACAATAGCGAAACATGGACTTACTATCCATATACCGCTGACGGTGTTTCATATACATTTTTCATCAAAAATGGAACGGTATATGAAATAACAAACCGCTATCAAGGTTTTACGGGTCCAACAGAAAGAAGGGCTAGGAAAATTCAAGGTTTAAAGAATTAACACTCACATAAAATATTTAACAAGGCGCAGCAACACGCCACTGCGTGGCTGGACAGTTTGTAAGTCGCGCTTTTGTGGTTTTGCTTCGCAAAAGTATTCCACAACGCGCAACTTACAAACTGCCGTTGTGCTTCACGTTACGTGGGGCAAGAAAATAAAACGCAACGCTTCGGCTAAATCGTAAAAGCAAAAGCTATGCACTGAGAGTTTTTTCGTTTTTTGATTTACTCTTTCGGAAAGTTCACACGCTGTAGCCTAAGGTTCTGAAATATTTCTGGTTCCTTCGGTAGTTGGTTTTTCGCAAGTACCTTTTAGCTGTTGGTTCTGCGTTCTTACGGCTCCAAAGTTCGCTTTCGTTTTTGCTTAAAACTCGGTAAAGTTCAAATTACTGTTTTTGTTGGTTTGCTTCGGAAGGCTAGGGTTTTAACTTTGTGGTTTTTTTCCTTCCTTTCAAATCCTTCGCAACGTAGAGTTTCACGTAACAAATCGCTCAAGCACCGCGCACTTCGTGCGCTGGACAGTTTTTAAGTCGCAGTTTTGTGGTTTTGCTGCGCAAAAGTATTCCAAAAAACCGCAACTTAAAAACTGCCGCTTAGCTCGGCGTTATACAAAAGAGGGATTATGAGAAATTTAATTTTACTACCTTTGACTTTGGCTTTTTCTACCTGTTGCTTTGGCATAAACCTAGAGGGGAATTCTGCTCAAAAGGTTTACTTAACATTTAATGAACCTCTAGAGACTGTGTCAAAAGATTGGAGTTTATTAACCCTTAAATCTTACCTAGATAAAAATGTCGAAATTGATGAGGCAGAGTTTTTAGCGGCATCGAAGCTTGGAAAATTAGTAAAATGTGAAAATACGAAATTAACGGGGCCAAATACCCCAAAGTTAATGGGTAATGTTTCATATGGCACTAACTGCACGTTTTCAAATGGAGTTGGAAAAGTTGAAATTCAAGCTGAGTTTTCCGAAAATGGTGAATATTCAAAAATTCATATATCTAAAGTAACTCCAATTTAAAAATGTATAACAAATCGCTCAAGCACCGCACACTTCGTGTGCTGGACAGTTTTTAAGTCGCAGTTTTGTGGTTTTGCTGCGCAAAAGTATTCCACAAAACCGCAACTTAAAAACTGCCGCTTAGCTCGGCGTTACGTGGGTTCAAAAAATTAAAACGCAAAGCTTCGGAAAGTACGCAAAAGCAAATGCAAACGTTTTGGAATATTGAAGTTTTGGTTTGTCTGGCTCGGAAACGTTGTGCCACGTAGTTTAACGTTCTGAAGTATTTTTTGTGCCTTCGGTAGTTTAGAAAATCGCAAGCACTTTTAGTTGTGTGCATAAGGCTACAAATAATTGTATTTTGGCTTGGTTGCCTCTGGCTTTAAAGCGGTTAAAGCTTAAAATGTAGTTTTTTGTTGGTGCGCTTCGGAAGGTTTGTCGTAGCGTAGAGTTTCACGTAACAAATCGCTCAAGCACCGCGCCTTCGGCGCTGGACAGTTTTTAAGTCGCGCTTTTGTGGTTTTGCTACGCAAAAGTATTCCACAAAATCACAACTTAAAAACTGCCGCTTAGCTCGGCGTTAAATATTCGAGTTTTTGTTTTAGG
>DAOORH010000108.1:0-9286 GCA_035389145.1 Cellvibrio sp. | reverse complement strand
GTTAACACTGGAGCGACTGTCTAGCCAACTCCGGCGCGCACACTACCCGCAAGCCCCATAAAGCACAAGTATCAAGTTTAGATAAAACTCACGCGAACTAAATTCATTGTGAATTACCGAACCAAGGCCCTCTTTAAACTGGGTTAAACTGGTATTTTGCCAATTTTGGGCTATTACTAATCAGAAGCATCACTCGTTAAACACGCTATTCCACTTATAAAAATATTGCCCTTGAGGAGCTCACCTCGTGAAATTACCAAGACTCAGTTTATTGTCGGTTGTTATCGCCAGCTACATCAGTTTTCCAGCCCTTGCCGCTGAAACCCCCGTGCTCGATGAGGTGGTTGTAACCGCACAAAAACGTGCGCAAAAACTAGAAGATGTGCCTATTTCATTGACCGCACTTAACGGCGCCAAGCTCGAAGAAGCGGGTATTACCAGCATTTCTGGTATTGCCGATTACACCCCCAGCTTCAATATGACCCAAACGGGCATTGGTACCAACATTGCGATTCGCGGTATTAGCTCTGGCGTAAACCAAGGTTTTGAACAGTCTGCTGCCATGTTTGTGGATGGCGTTCACTATGGCCGCGCCCAACTAGCCCGCGCACCCTTTTTAGATATAGAACGTATTGAAATCCTGCGCGGCCCGCAAAGTATTTTGTTTGGTAAGAACAGTACGGCAGGTGCAATCAGTATTATCAACGCCAAACCCGGCGATGAATTTGAAGGCAATATGAGCCTGAGTTACGAACCCGAATTTGAAGGTAAAGAAGGCCGCTTAGTGCTCTCTGGGCCAATTAGCGATACGGTCGGTGGGCGCTTGGCCATACTGAGCCGCAGCAACGATGGCTTTATTGAAAACACGACCCTCAATCGCAATGAATCTTCCGATAAAGACCAAGTCGTCCGCGTGACGTTAGACTGGAAGCCCACTGATACTTGGGACATTAGCCTGAAATTGGAAGACGGCTCATTCGATAGCAATGGCCGCAATATTGAAGTGGTTAAGCCGGTAACCAACCCCGCACTCAACCCAACCAATGACCCAAATCCCTACAAAACCATCCTTTCTTACCTCACCGCAGGTAAGTATTTGCTCGATACCACTGAAGACGGCATGCGCCAGTCTAATGGCGACTACAGCTACAACGATACTAGCAATGTCACCCTAACTGCTGAGCACGATCTTGAAGGCATGACGCTAACCTCTGTGACGGGCTACAACGGCTATACCTATTCCGAATTGTGCGATTGCGATTTCACTGGCGCGCCTGGTTTTAACATTTTTTCCGATGAAGAATACCGTCAAGTCAGCCAAGAAATTCGCTTAGTCTCAGCTGCTGATCAAACCATCAGTTGGATTGGCGGCGTGTTTTATCAAGGTAGCAACATCAAGTTTCACGACAAAGTATTTGTGCCAACCAATAGTGTGATTGCAACCGCCGTTTCACCGCTGTTGCGCGGCGCATCCACCCAGCGCGATTTCAACCAAGACACCAGTTTGTACGCTGTATTTGGTCAAGCAACGTGGAATATCAGCGATACCAATCGTCTAATTTTTGGTGGCCGCTATTCCTCCGAAACCAAAGAAGCCGACCGCCAGCAATACCACGTATCACCCGCCGGTGATGTATTACCCACTGGCACAGTAAACGACCCCTACAACAGACTCTGGGTTGGATTTAAGGTTGACCCACACAGTGTTAAAGGCGACCGCAAAGAATCGGGCTTTGACCCGCAGATTATTTTTCAACAAGACCTCAACCAAACCGACCGTCTCTATGCCAGCTACACCACCGGCTTTAAATCAGGCGGTTACGATGTACGCGCCAACTCTGCACCCACCGCATTGGGCGGCCTCTACCCCGGTGCCGATACCGATGGCAGCTGGGAATTCCAACAAGAAAACGTTAAGAACTATGAAATAGGCGGTAAGTTTGCACTGGCAGACGGCGCAGCTGAACTCAATGTAGCCGTGTTCCGCTCGGACTTTACCGACATGCAAACCAGCCAGTTTGACGGCAGCTTGAGCTTCAACGTAACTAACGCTGGCGAAGCCCGAGTACAAGGTATTGAAGTGGATGGCCGCTGGGCATTAACGGATAACTTACTGGTACGCGGTGGTGTAAGTTACCTCGACTTTGAATACCTAAAATTCCCCAACGGCCAATGTGCCTTTGGCCAAACGCCGACCAGCGGTAGCTCTTGCGATCAAACCGGTATGCGCCGTGAGTTTGTTCCAGAATATCAAGGTAACGTAGGCGTGGACTACGACATCAACTTTGCCAACGGCTGGAAAATTGCCAGCACATTGGATTTCATTTTCAACTCTGGCTACTTCACTACGCCATCGCTGGATGCGCGTTTTGAGCAATCGTCTTACAACAAAGTGAATGCGCGCATCGCACTCAGCGGTGTTGATGAAAAATGGGAGCTGGCACTCGTAGGCAAAAACCTCACCGACGAATCGGTTATCACCTACGCTAACGGATTACCGGTTGCGAGCGTGTTAACCAGAGGCGCAGGCTCAGGTTTCTATGCGTTTTATGAACCAGCGCGAAGTGTTGCGGTGCAAGCTACGATTAAGTTCTGATAAGTAAAAATTAAGATCAAAAAAAGCCGCATCTGAAGATTTTATTCGATGCGGCTTTTTTGTTTTTAGGTTTTACCTGCATATTATTTTATTTGAAGTTGGCCATCACTCATTCGCCCATCATGCACAGTTAGTTGCTCATCCGCTAAAAAATCAATCTCGCGCGGTGAGTGGGTGACGTAGATCATTGGAATTTTGCATTCAGCTTTAATGCGCAAGAAAAATGGCAAAATTTGATTCTTTAAACGCTCATCTAAAGAAGACAAAGGTTCATCTAAAAGCAGTAATGAAGGCGAATATAAAACCGCTCGCCCCAAGGCAACACGCTGCTTTTCACCACCGGAAAGAGCGTTAGCTTTCCGCTCTAACAAATGTTCAATCTCTAATAATTTAACCACTTCTAGCAATTCAAAATGACGCTGCTCGGGCGCAATATTGCGATAACCGTAAAGCAGATTATTGTGCACGGATAAATGCGGTAACAGCTGCCCATCTTGAAACACCAAACCGACACGACGCTGGTGTGGCGGAATCCAAGTCTTAGTTTTTGCATCAAACAGAGTGCGGCCATCAAGCTCAATGCGGCCTTGCTGCGGCTTTAATAAACCTGCAATGACCGCTAGCAAAGTACTTTTTCCACTGCCAGATGCTCCTAAAATACCGGTAATAGGCGCATCCATTTTTGTGCAAATATGCAAACAAAAATCATCGCGCTGAAAGCTGAAATCGAGATCAAGCACGATTAACTCCCAACCATTTTTCTGCACGGCGCGACAGAATATTGCTCAACAATAACGCAAAGAACGCAAACCCCAAGCTGATACAAATCAATCGTATCGCCATAGCATCACCGTTAATTTGATGGGTGGCCGAATAGATTGCGAGCGGCAGGGTTCGAGTCTCGCCAACGATATTTCCCACAAACGTAATTGTCGCGCCGAACTCGCCAAGTGAGCGACTGAACACCATAATTAAACCAATTAAAATTCCCGGCAACATTAGCGGCAAAGTGACCGTAAGCCACACTTTTAGCGGGTTTGCACCCAAGGTACTCGCCGCCTGTTCAAGGCGACGATCAATCATTTGTACAGATAATTTTGCCGCTTGCACCATTAGCGGAAATGCAATAATTGCCGATGCTAAAACCGCACCTTTCCAATTAAATGCAAATTCAATATTAAAATGCGTTTTTAACCACTGCCCCGCTACACCTTGCGAGCCAAAAGTTACCAATAATAAATAACCCGGCACCGTGGGCGGTAAAACCATAGGCATAAAAAGCAGTGCTTCAAACGCAGGCTTGGCGAAGAAGTTTTTGCGCGCAAGCAACCACCCACAACCAATGCCCGGCAACAAGCACACCAAAGTCGCCCAGAGACCAACTTGTGCAGATAAAATAAGTGCTTGCCACTCGGGTTGGGTCAGCATAAATGGATCACAATGATTTAATTTAAGCTATATTCGTGTTAGCGCTTGGCTTTAAATCAACACCAACAGAAGCTTATATTTTAAAAGGGAATCGTCATCCTCGCGCAGCGGGGATCCAGCAGTTAATAGTCTAAAATCAAGAGCTGGATCCCCGCTGCGCGAGGATGACGACGGATAAATATATGAACAAAGAGCGCGCATAAATCCCGTCTTAATTAATCAAACTGAATCCATAACGCATAAATACTGCCTTAGCTTGATCACCTTGCAAAAACACCCAAAAGGCTTTTGACTCAGCACCGGCATTCTTTGTTAATGCACTGGGATATTCAATAGGCCTATGACTCGCGGCGGGAAATGTCGCCACCACTTTTACTTTTTTACTCAGTTGCGCATCGGTTTTATAGACAATACCTAAACTGCATTCACCTCGTTCCACAAACGCTAAAGCGGTGCGCACATCTTCTGTACTCACGATGCGAGATTCAATATTCTCCCACCAGTTATAGTAGATTAGTGCTTGCTTGGCATATTTACCCACAGGCACAAAGGCAGGGTCACCTGTACATAAGTGGCCGCTAAAACTGGTGTTGAGATTAAAAGCGGGGTCCATTAAAACATTCACATTACGTGTGCTGGGGGCGATAAGTACCAATTGGTTACCCAGCAAATCCTTTCGCGATTCATTATTCAATAAGCCACGCTTTTGTAGATAGTCAGCCCAATCTTTATCTGCCGATATAAAAATATCCGCTGGTGCGCCATTTTCAATTTGTTTGGCTAGGGTGGATGAACCTGCGAAGGATTTTTTTATCACTGCGTTAGGATGTTGCTTTTGATAAACGTCGCTCAACTCAGTTAAAACATCAGTTAGACTCGCAGCAGCATAGAGATTTACAGCTTCCGCATGTGCGCGGCTCGTCATCGTAAGTAGCGTCACCAAAAATAATTTGAGCAACAGCGAATATTTTCGATCAAAAAAAGCTGCGCTCATTCAGATTACCCCAACCGATTAATTCACTAGGATTGCTGCAACGCCCAATCGTATAAAAAATTCTTCTTTAAACCAGTGATTTTTGCACCCAAGGCTGCGGCTTGTTTTACCGGTAATTCTTCCAATAATAGGCGCATAATTCGCACTTGCTCTGGCGATATTTCTGCATCTTCAGGTTTGCTAGCGCCATGTACCAACAACACAATTTCGCCGCGCTGTTGATTAGTATCTGCAGCCACCCACTCCACCATGACCGCAAGTTTATCGCCCTTTATGGTTTCAAAAGTTTTGGTGATTTCGCGTGCAATCACCACTTCGCGCTCTGCGCCAAATACGCTTTGCATATCCTGCAGAGTTTCTAAAATGCGATGAGGGGCCTCGTAAAAAATCAGTGTGCGCGTGTCCGCCGCCAAAGATTCCAATTGCGTGGTGCGCGCAACTTGTTTTGCCGGTAAAAAACCTTCAAAAGCAAAACGATCTGACGGCAAACCCGCTGCACTCAGCGCAGCGATCATGGCGCAGGCACCGGGAATCGGCACCACTTGAATATTGTGTTCGCGCGCTTTGCGCACTAAACGGTAGCCGGGATCTGAAACCAGCGGGGTTCCGGCATCTGAAATCAAAGCGACATCTTCACCGGCTAATAATCGCGCAATTAATTGCTCGGTACGAAGCTCATCGCTGTGATCGTGATACGCGATTGCAGGTGTTTTTATGTCAAAATGAGCGAGCAGGCGCGAGCTGTGGCGCGTATCTTCCGCCGCTATAACGGCTACGGTTTGTAGAGTCTGTATGGCTCGCGGTACCATGTCGTCCAAATTACCGATGGGCGTAGCCACTACGTAAAGTTTGCCGCTGGTTTTCGCTGCAAGTGTAGTCGCAGGTGTAGTCATAATAGTTATTTGCTCATAAGATTCTTTTTAAAAGGCATATTTGCCACATTTTTAGTTGTGCATCAGGAGTTGTAACCCATGCCAAACCGATCAACACAGTGCGTATTTATTGCTCTGCTAGCACTATCACTCAGCAGTTGTGGCGGTAACGCACGTGTTAAATCCGATGAGCCCGCACCCGTTGTTAAAAGTGGGGCACAAATTAAAGCACCCACCGGCAAAGAACAACCATTAAAAGAACAACAACCCGCTAAATTATTGCCAAGCACGCTTGCCCATCAACCTAAAAAGATCGCCTTACTCGTACCCATGCATGGGCGTTTGGCAGAAGCGGGCCTAGCCGTGAGTGACGGCTTTTTTGCCTCTTATTTTCAAGCGAGCAGCAAGGAGAATTTACCCGAAGTTCGCCAGTACGACTCCAGTAAAAGCGCCATTACCGCTTATCAACAAGCAGTAAGCGATGGTGCTGACTTTATTATTGGCCCTATTGATAAAGATAATGTAAACGCGATTAGCCAACTACCCTCATTGCGGGTGCCGCTGTTAAGCTTGAACTATCCCGATCAACAGCCAGCACAAGCGCTCGCGAATTTCTATCAATTTGGGCTGGCGGTTGAAGATGAAGGCCGCCAAGCTGCGCGCCAAGCAATGCTAAACGGACACTCCCGTGCATTAATTGTTTCCACACCGCAGGAGGTGAGTGAACGCAGTGCGCAAGCCTTTGCGACTGAATACCAACAATTGGGCGGCACTATTACCGGCAAAACGAATTTTGCATCGCTGGATAAATTCTCTGAAAACTTCACTCAAGTGATGTTACTCAATGAAAGTAAAGCCCGCGCAACTCTTTTGCAGCAGCAGCTGGGTACCAAACTTGAATTTACGCCGCGCCGCCGTGCCGATGTCAGCATGATATTTATCGCGGTTACTCCCGAGCAAGGCCGCCAAATCAAACCAACCTTGGTTTTTCAATACGCAAATAACATTCCGGTTTACGCTACCAGTAGTATCTATTCTGGAACCGTGGATGCCATTAAAAACGAAGATTTAAACGGCGTTTTATTTAATACCTTGCCCTGGGTATTTGATACCGCCAACCCGGTTAAACAGGCCATCGCACAAACCAGCAAATCTGCCGCAGTCTATGGTCGCTTGCACGCATTGGGTGCCGATGCATTTCAGCTTTCCTCGCGTTTAGCGCAGCTAAAGCAATCACCTCAAACAAAATTTGAAGGCGCGACTGGCACGCTGCAATTAATGCCCGACGGCCGCATTGAGCGCGAACAAATGTGGGCGCGCTTCAATCAAGGTTTAGCGGAGCCACTGGCAACTGTGGTAGATGTGAACTCAGAAGAAACGGGTGAATAAGTGTTTTTCTCAAAAGAAGCACCGACCGAACCTGCACCGAACAAACCGAGCGCCGGTGCACTTGCCGAAGCTCGTGCAGAAACCTTTTTATTGCAACAGGGGTTGGTAAAGCGGGCCAGAAATTACCGCTGCAAATTGGGCGAAATTGATTTGATAATGCAGCACGATACTGCTCACGAAACGACCTTAGTTTTTGTTGAGGTTCGCCTGCGCTCTCACACGGGGTTTGCCAGTGCTGCTGAAAGCGTAACGCATCGTAAGCAGCAAAAAGTTATTAAAGCAGCGCAATATTATTTACAACAATATGGGCTTACGGATAAAGCCAACTGTCGCTTTGATGTTATCGCCTTCAGCGACAATGACGCCCCAGAATGGATCAAAGACGCATTTTCTGTTTAGCAAACCATTAATGAGTATTGAATAAAACATTATGGAACAACGAGTCATTACCCTGTTTCACGAAAGCATCGAAGCCAAAATGCACGCGGGCGAGCAGCTTGCGCCTTTAATTGCGCAAGCGAGCCACTGCATAGTAGAAGCACTGCTCAATGAGAAGAAGGTGTTAACCTGTGGCAACGGCATTTCGGCGGCACACGCTCATATCTTTACCGCCAACCTAATGAACAGTTTGGAACAGGAACGGCCAAGCCTGCCGGCCATTAGTTTGGGAACAGATATTATTAGTAGTGCCGATAACGCCAACACCAACGATATGTACGCCAAACAAATTCGCACCTTGGGGCAAGCAGGCGATGTGCTTTTATTGGTGACGACCACAGGAACAGCAGGCAATTTATTACAGGCAATTAGTGCCGCGCACGACAAACAAATGCAAGTGATTGCGCTCACTGGTCGCGACGGTGGCGATGTCGCGGCTTTATTAGATGCACAAGATATTGAACTTCGCGTGCCCGTCACAGCCAAACATCGTATTCATGAAGTACACTTGCTCACACTCTTCTGTGTGTGTGATTTGATCGATCAACAATTATTTGGCGGATTTTAAACATGAAAATTTTTAGTCGGACTGTTTTAGTAAGCCTAACCCTGTGTAGCGCCCTACTCACAAGTGGATGCGCAGAAGTCATTAACGCGACAACCAGCAAACCTATCGAGATGAAAGCCAATACTCGCACCCTAGGCGCTAAGCTGAATGATGAAGAAATCGAAACTGCTGCCAAGGTCAATATAAAGAAGGCAGATTCTCAACTTGAACAAGCCCATGTCAGTATTGATAGCTTCAATGGGATTGTTCTACTCACTGGCCAAGTACCAAGCGAAGAATTGCGCAATCTGGTTGCCGATACCGTTTATAAACTGAACCCAGTGCGCGAAATTCACAACGAACTCACCGTCGCTGCCCCAACCGACTTTGCTGCGCGCAGCAAAGATGTGTGGCTCAGTACCAAAATAAAAGCGCAGTTATTAGCGGATGGTGACATAGAGAGCCGTCGCATTCATTTTGTCACTGAAGAACAAGTCGTTTTTTTAATGGGGATAGTGACTCGCGATGAAGCCGATCGCATAGTCAATAAAGTCAGCCATACCTCTGATGTAAAAAAAGTCGTTAAGGTGTTTGAATATATCGATTAAAGCGCGCTATTGTTTTCACACACGTAAATACAAAGGACATCACTATGGTCGCATTTATTGTTATTTTGGTTATTCTTGCCGTTATCGTTTTTTATGTGATTGGTATTTACAATCAATTGGTCGCACTTAAAAATCGCTACCAAAATGGGTTTTCTCAAATTGAAGTGCAACTTAAGCGCCGCTACGATTTAATTCCAAATTTGGTAGAAACCGCCAAGGGTTATTTAGCCCATGAGCGCGAAACCTTGGAAGCTGTGATCAACGCGCGCAATCAAGCAGCGGGCGGATTGCAAGCTGCCGCCGCCGACCCAAGCAGTGCCGCAGCTATGAAAGCTTTAGCAGGGGCAGAAGGTTTACTCAGCAACGCAATGGGTCGTTTAAGTGTAGTAATGGAAGCCTACCCAGATTTAAAAG